>JAOACU010000012.1 GCA_026417715.1 Anaerolineae bacterium
GCTGGTGCACCTGCCAACTTTCCAACGCGAATGTGGCCCGGTGAACTGATTCATGGCTGGGTCAACTGGAAAGAGGGAACCCAAGTGAGCATCGCTGGTCCCGCGCCGGGTTCGACAACGCCAAAACTCAAAGCACTCAACGATGCTGCCATCGCGGCGTGCGACGAACTCGATGGGTTGAAAGACGGGCTAATCACCGATCCGCGCAAATGCACCTTCGATCCTGCAACGATTCAATGTCCTATCGGCGCAACCGATACAACCAAGTGCCTCTCCCCTGCCGAAATCAAAGCCATCAAAAGTATGTACGAAGGGCTAAAGAATCCGATTACGGGAGAACAATTCTGGCCCGGCTACGAGCGCGGCGGCGAGGATCGCTGGTGGTTGCACATTCATCCATTCGTCATCCCGCTCGGTTACTTTAGAGCAGTCGTTATGAACAACCCCGATTGGGATTATCGAACCTTTGACTTTACCAATCCCAAAGACTTTGCGCTATTGGTTGATGCCGATGCGCGGTATGGTCCCATCTTCAACGCCACCGACCCTGACCTGATGGCGTTCAAGTTACTCGGGGGTAAATTGATTCTGTGGCACGGTTGGTCGGACAATAACATCGCACCGCGCAACACGATCAACTATTACAACAGCGTGGTTGCGGATCAGGGTAGCGAAGCCGAAACACAGAAATTCTTGCGCTTGTTTATGCTCCCCAACGTAGCACACTGCTCTGGCGGTGTAGGACCCGATACAGTCAATTGGCTTGCCGCGTTGGAACAGTGGGTGGAAAAAGGCATTGCACCTACACAAATTCTTGCTTCCAAAGTGGTTGATGGCAAGACGCTTTTCACCCGTCCCTTGTGCCCCTATCCACAGGTCGCGGTGTACAAAGGCAGTGGCGACATCAACGACGCGGCGAATTTTACGTGCGCGGCGCCCAAATAATCGAGTATCACCATCGCGAGGAATGTCGTTACGCTGGTTGAGGTGATCCTACCGCGCGCGGTGAGTAACAAACATTCCCGACGGGAGTCTTACTCTCGTCGGGAATGTTGTTACAAATTGACGTAGCCGTGTGCTCTATTGTGGACGCCCGTAAAGGTCTAGTCACTTGGTTCGGCGGCTTTTTCTTCCTCGCGAAACTCTTCCAACTCCAAGCGACGGCGCGCTTCGGGGAAGAGACCTTCGGGGCGCGTGAGCATCATAATCACTAGCACCGCGCCATAGAGCAAGTAACGAAACTCGGCGAACTCGCGCAACAATTCGGGCAAGCCCACCAACGCGAGCGCGCCAACGACAACGCCGGGAATACTGCCCATTCCACCGATGATGATGAGCGCGAGGACGTTGATCGAAATCAAAAAGTTGAAACTGTGCGGATAGATGGATTCGAGTTTGGCGGCAAAGATAGCACCACTCAAACCACCGAACAGCGCGCCCATTCCAAACGCGCTCAACTTGGTCGCAACGAGATTGATGCCCATTGCTTGTGCCACGTCTTCGTCCTCACGCATCGCCATCCACGCACGCCCCAAGCGCGAATTCTTCAGCCGATACGAAACAAAGATGACGAGGAGACAGCCCGCGAGGAAAAAGTAGTAGAAAACTTGGGGACTCCAGTGAATGTGGATGAACGGCAGATCGGGCTTGGCGATGCGTTGAATCCCTTGCGCGCCACCAATCCAAGGTTTCAAAAAGTCGGAGAGCGCGAGGAGGCGAATGATTTCGCCAAAGCCGAGTGTAACAATCGCCAAATAGTCGCCGCGCATCTTGAGGACAGGGATACCCAAAATCACGCCGAACATCGCCGAAGCGAGTACCGCAATCGGCAGCGCCAGCCACCAGTTCGGCAGAACACCCGTACTCAATTCCGGCGATGTAAGCACGCCTGCCGTGTATGCGCCAATCGCAAAGAACGCCACATACCCCAAATCGAGTAATCCCGCAAAACCAACGACAATGTTCAGCCCCAAGCCCATCAACAGATACAAGCCGACGTTATCGAGTACCTCGCTGAGGTACAGACCGAGTAGCATTGGCAATGCGAGCAAGACGATGACACCTAAACCAATACTGCCGATGCGTAACTGGCGTTGCGTGGAAGGTGGCAGGCGATTGATGCGCGCGCGTATTTGCGCACCGCGCGCGTGCCAAAAGAACATTGTGCCCGGTATCAGAATCGCTAGCACGATTGCGCCAATCGGCGAGAGACCATTGGTGGCGTAGAAAAAGCGCAGGACGGGATTAAGAATGCCCCAATCGGCAAAGGTGACGCGAATCAAATCTTGCAACACGCCTAGCGCGAGAATCCAAACGAGTGTCGAGACAATCGCGCGGCGCGGCAGTTCAGGCAAGACGACCACGATGCCAGCGAGCGCGCCTAAACCCACACCCAACACAAGTAGAACGATACTTCCAACGACCCAACCTAGTTTGAACGTCAGCAGGTCGTACAGTTGCGTCGTGGCATTGACAAACATATTGCCTAGTGGGACGATCTGCCCCACGGCAATCAGTAGGACAAGGAAGGCACTCGAAAGTAAACCGGCAAGCGCGCCCGCGCTGGCGCAAATGGCGAACGTATGTGGTGTAGAGCGATTGGCGGCAACATAACCCGCCGCGAAGAATACCAACAAAATCGCGGCTTGGCTCATCGTGAGCAAACCATTGATGACATCGCGCGAACTGAACGCTTGTACCATCCCTTGCAACGCAATCGAGACGGTTATCACCGCGCCCAGCAAACCAATTTGCGTTGCAGTACGGAACCAGGGAATTGTCTTGGAATGTGAAGAGAGAGACGAATGCGCCATTGCCAACTCCTACGCTTTTTTCTCTGCCAAGCGTTCACCCAGAATACCCGAAGGACGAAAGATGAGAACGAGCACGAGGAGTGTGAACGCAATCGCGTCTTTCAATTGATAGGGCGCGGGAATGCCCAGACCATCGAGAAACAGACTGGGACCCAACGATTCGGTGACACCGAGGAACAAACCACCGAGCATCGCCCCCGGTACGTTCCCGATACCTCCCAGCACTGCCGAGGTAAATGCTTTGATGCCGGGAATAAAGCCCATAATGAAATTCACCTGTTTGAACATCAACGCGTAGAGTACGCCCGCCGCGCCTGCCAAGGCACCACCCAGCATAAACGTAATGACGATGATGCGATCCACGTCAATACCCATCAGCGCGGCAGTGGCTTTGTCTTCTGAAACTGCACGCATTGCTTTGCCCACACGCGAATTTTGAATGAACAAATGCAAGCCCAACATCATCAACGCCGCCGCGACGATCACGAGAATTTGAATGTACTGCACGCGGAATCCCGCACCGATTTCCCAATAGCCCCTCAACGCGGCAATTTCCGGATAGACTTTGATGTTGGGACCATACAGACCTTTGAAGAAATATTGCAAAAAGAACGATGCGCCAATCGCGGTGATCAAGGGCACCAAGCGCGGCGCGTACCGCAGAGGGCGATAGGCGATCCGCTCCAGCAAGACCGCGACACTGGTCGAGACGGTCATCGAAAGCAAAAAGACGAGTAAGAGTCCTACAATCGGATTCTCATCAAAGAATCCACGCTGTGCCAACTCGTCTGCCAAAAAGTATGCCGTGAACGGACCCGACATAAACACTTCACTGTGGGCAAAGTTGATCATCCTCAGAATGCCATAGACAAGTGTGTAACCCAGCGCGATGAGCGCGTAGATGCCACCCAACGCAATACCAAACACGATAAGGTCGAACCATTGGCGACTGTTATACTTACCTGCAACCAATGTGGAGTAGGAACCAACGATGACCAAAGTAATGATCAAACCACCCGCGATAAACATCAAGATATCCGTTAATTCGATTCGTTCACGTAGACGTTGTAGCATATCCATTCCCCGCGTAGAGGCAATTTATGTAGGGGCGACTCACCGAGTCGCCCCTACATAGCGTCGAAACGACACAGCGATTTATTTGGGTTTGTAATCCGGTCCGCCAGGATACCAGACGGGCGACTTGGGCATCACCAACTTGGCAAAATCATCCGCGCTCAATTGGTAGATGGCGATCTTGGGATCGGCGCAGTCACCATTGGCATCGCAGGTGAGTTTACCCGTGATACCCGGAAAGTCCTTGGTCGCTTGCAGGGCATCGCGCAGGGCTTGCTTTTGCACATGCAACGTGCCATCGGGGTCTCGCACCGTTGCTTTTTCGATGGCGGCAAAGATCATATTCGCGGCATCGTACGCGTGCGCATGGAACGGAGCAAGCGTACCCTTGACGTTGTACTTCTTCAGGTACTTGTCCACCAAGGTCTGATAGCCACCGCCGAATGCTTCAAAGTTCGGGCTGGACCAGAACATTCCGATGGTGTTCTTGCCACCGGCTTTCAAAAAGTCGGGGGTGAAGATACCATCGGCGCCCATCATCATAACTTTTTCCATTCCGGGCACGTCGCGAATTTGCGCGGCGATAAAGCCACCTTCAGCGACGAAGATGGGATAGTAGATGAGGTCGGGCTTGCCAGCGGCGATGCGCGTGAGTACCGGCTTCATATCCTTGTCGCCGACATTCACCGCTTCAGCCGCCGTGATGGTACCACCCAGTTTCTTAAAGTTTTCGGCGAAGACTTCGGCAAGACCCTTGGCGTAGATCGAGCCGTCGTGAATCGTTGCGGCTTTGGTGACCTTCAACTGCTTGAAGGCAAACTCGGCGGCGACAGCACCTTGCACTTTATCGTTGTGAGCGGTGCGGAAATAGCCGGGAATGCGCTTGGCAGGGTCGGTGAGGTCTGGCGCGGTGTTGGAGGGCGAGACCATCGAGAGACCGGCTTGGCTGATGATCGGCATTGCTGCGCGTGCCGCGCTGGAGCAGTTCGTACCAACGACGGCGACGATGGTTTTGTCGGCGGCAATCTTGGTGCCAGCGGTCTGACCACCTTCCGCACTACAACCGCAGTCCTGTCCGCTCAGTTTGATGGTGTGACCGAGCAGTTTGCCACCCTTGTCGTCAATCGCGAGTTCCACGCCGTACTTGGTATCGGTGCCGAGCGTGGCGTTTTCGCCAGAGACGACGAACGCGTAGGCGATGTGAATCGGATCGTTCGGTCCGATGTCAATGCAGCCCAACTTGTCCTTGCATTCGAACTTGGGCGCGGCGGGCTGACAGGCAGTTGCGGCGAGTGTGAAGGCAACGACGAGCACGACAAAGAGAAACACTTTGGCTTTCATTTTAACCTCTCCTCCTTAAAAATTGGTGCGGTTAGATTCTATCCGCTTCAGAAATCGCATCGGATTTCAGGATGGGCTTGCCAAGCCCCACAGGGCGGATAGTGAGTCAAACACTTGCTAGTGAAGCACACATCACCTCCTTTTGTAGGTGTCTCGTCGTTGAGACCATCACCGACAAGGTGATTATTCTTCACCCAAATATGCTTTGCGAACGCGTTCACTCTTACGCAAGTTGGCGGCTGAATCGGTCAAGACGATTTGTCCCGTCTCGATGACGTAACCTCGATGCGCGACTTGTAACGCTTTGGCGGCGTTTTGTTCAATCAGCAAAATCGTTGTGCCTTCTTGATTCAACTTTTTGATGGTCTCGAAAATCGTCTCAACGAGTACAGGCGCCAAACCCATCGAAGGTTCATCGAGCATCAACACGCGGGGATGTGCCATCAGCGCGCGCCCAATCGCCAACATCTGTTGTTCGCCACCTGAGAGTGTGCCCCCAAGTTGGTTTCTGCGTTCGGCAAGGCGTGGGAACAAGTGGAAGACAAAATCCAAATCGCGCGCGATGGCGGCTGGGTCGGTGCGCGCATACGCCCCCATCTCCAAGTTTTCGAGCACAGTCAACGCGCCAAAGATTTTGCGCCCTTCGGGGGCTTGGACAACTCCGCGCATCACGATTTCGTGCGGGCGTAGTCCGTCAATCCGTTCACCTTCTAGCGTGATCGTGCCGTGACGTGGGTGCAACAATCCTGAAATCGTCTTGAGCGTAGTGGTTTTGCCCGCGCCGTTTGCACCAATCAAAGTCACAATTTCGCCCTTATCCACCGTGAGACTGATACCTTTGAGCGCGTGGATATTGCCATAGTAACTGTGAATATCGTTGACTTGCAACATTGCCATAGTGTGCTCTCCGCTCTCCACATCCAATCTCTAATCTCCAATCTCCAATCTCCAATCAAGAGATTAGAGATTAGGGATTAGAGATTTTCAGGCGTTTGCCCGTACTCTTTGCCCAAGTATGCCTCGCGCACGCGTGGGTCTTGTTGCACAGCGGCGGGAGTACCTTCGGCGATTTTGACACCAAAGTCCAAGACACTCACGCGATCGGAAATCGTCATCACAACTTTCATCTGATGTTCGATGAGGAAAATGGTCAATCCAAGTTCATCGCGCAAGCGGCGAATGAAATTTACCATCGCGCTGGTTTCTTGGGGATTCATCCCAGCCGTAGGTTCATCGAGGAGGAGCAACTTGGGTTCGGTGGCGAGGGCGCGCGCGATTTCCAAGCGGCGTTGATCACCGTAGGACAAATTCTTGGCAAGTTCGTCTTCGTGTCCGCGCAAGCCAACAAATTCGAGGAGTTCGCGCGCGCGTCTTGCCACGCGTTTTTCTTCGTTGATGGTTGCGCGGTCGCGCACAATCGCGCCGATAAGCGTCGCGTGCATTCGCGGATGTTGTCCCACCATCACGTTCTCGAGCGCGGTCATATTGGCAAAGAGGCGAATATTTTGAAACGTGCGCGCAATGCCGAGTGAAGTGATGATGTCTGGACGCAAGCCGACGAGTTCATGTCCATCGAACAAGATGCTACCTTCTTCGGGACGATAGAAACCAGTGATGCAATTGAAAAAGGTGGTCTTGCCCGCGCCATTGGGACCAATCAGACTCGCGATCATCCCGCGTTCGATGACCAGATCGGTTTTATCAACAGCCACCAAGCCGCCAAAGCGTTTGGTGACGTGCCGCGCATCTAAAAGCGCCATACCTCCTCCGTCGTGGGGGTGCGTAAGTCGGGGATATGTGGTAGGTAGAGTTTTGTCTATTATATCCAGATTTGCAAAATCACAAAATTTTGCTCAGGAATTGCTTGGTGCGTTCTTCGCGCGGATTGGTGAACAATTGTTCGGGCGTAGTGTCTTCGATGATGGTGCCATTGTCCATAAAGACGATGCGATGTGCCGCCGCGCGCGCAAACCCCATCTCATGCGAAACGACGACCATTGTCATCCCTTCGCGCGCGAGGAGAAGCATCGTGTCGAGTACTTCTTTGATCATTTCGGGATCGAGCGCGCTGGTGGGTTCATCGAACAGCATAATCTTGGGGTTCATCGCCAATGCGCGCGCAATCGCGACGCGTTGTTGTTGTCCACCTGAAAGTTGCGCGGGATACGCATCGGCTTTTTCGGGGATGCCGACTTTGGCAAGCAGTTCGCGCGCGATCTTTTTACTTTCTTCGGGCGTGCGCTTGCGTACGATTTGTTGTGCCAACGTGATATTTTGCAGAACAGTGAGGTGCGGAAAGAGATTGAATTGTTGAAAGACGATACCCACTTCGGCGCGAATCGCGTTGATGTGTTCCGATGAATTGTCCAGCGGAATGCCATCCACAATGACGCGCCCCGCGTCAGGACGTTCCAAACCGTTGATGCATCGCAACAAGGTGGACTTGCCCGATCCACTGGGACCGATCAACACGAGGACTTCGCCGCGCTGAACCGTCGTACTCACGCCGCGCAAGGCATGCACGCGTCCAAAATGTTTGTGTACGTTTTCGATTTGAATGATCGGAGTACTCATTTGGGAATCGCAAACTTGCGTTCGATATAGCGAACGATAAGCGAAAGTCCAATCGTCATCGTCAAGTACAAAAACGCGGCAATCGTCCAATGTTCCAGTGGACGAAACGTGTTGGCACTCCGTTGCCGCGTCCATAGCGTCAACTCTTTCACGCTGATTGCTGAAGTGAGTGCCGAGTCTTTGAGCATCGCCACAAAATCGTTGCCAAGCGGTGGCAGGATGATGCGAATGGCTTGCGGGAGAATGACATAGCGCATCGCTTGCAAGTAACTCATTCCCAACGATCGCGCGGCTTCCATCTGTCCGCGTGGAATCGCTTCGATGCCCGCGCGATACGTTTCGGCGAGATACGCGCCGTAGCCGATGGCAAGTGCAACAATGCCGATGTTTTCTTCGCGGCGAAAAATCTCGGCATACGGTTCGGGAATGTTGCTCGCGAGCGCGGGCGCAATCACGTAGAAAAAGTACAGGATTTGAACCAGCAAGGGGATGCCGCGAATGACTTCAACGTACAGCGTGCTGATGGTGTACAACACGGGATTGCGCGAGACGCGCATCAATCCCGCGACGAGACCGATGAGCAAAGCCAGCGCGTAGGCAAAGAACGTGACGTACAACGTGAGGTAGATGCCACTGCTGAGTAGCGTGATGATGTTGGTATAGTCGGGGCTGGTGAAAATGACGATCAATGCCAGAATGCCGGCGATGATCAAAATGAGCATCCACCAAGGCACGCGTTCCCAGTCGAAGGGGATGGCACGCCCGGCACGCGAACGAGTCGCAGAAGACGAGTCGTGGTCTGCCATTGTGAGTGTGAAGGTGGACGTGCGCGCCAGAGCAGGCACATCCACCTATCAGATTCGCTCTAGGTAGAAAAACGATGATGGGTTGATTCAGACCTCACAGGTCTCCCAGACCCGTGAGGTCTGAACTATTTTCAAGAGCGATCAGATTTACTTGAGCGGCAAGCCGGCGCCAGTGCAATCGGGTTTGGGACTAATGTCCTTCCACCACTTTTCGCACAACTTGCTCCACGTGCCATCAGCGAACACGGCTTTCAACCCCGCGTCGAACGCGCTCTTGAGTTCGGTGTCCCCTTTGCGGAAGACAAAGCCCAGATACTCGTCGCCAAATTGACTACCAGTCAGTTTGATGCGCCCTTTGTTCTGTTCGAGTAACTCGGACGCGGCGAATGTGTCAATCACAACCGCATTGGCTTGTTTGTTCAGGAGGGCTTGGACAGCGGCAGGAAAATCTTGGAATTCCTTGACCTGCTTGTTTGGATCAGCAACGAGTTTCTTGGCGGTGATCGCGTTAGTCGTTCCAAGTTGCACGGCGACGATCACTTCGGGCTTTTTCAAGTCGTTGATATCTTTGACGACGGTCTCATCGGTGCGCACAAGCAAGACCTGTGTGTTCTTCATATACGGCAGACCAAAATCAACCGTCTTGGCGCGTTCTTCGGTGATCGTCCAACCCGATGCAGACATATCGTAGGTCTTGTTGTTGACGGCGATGAGCAAGCCATCGAAATCGGCGGTGATGAATGTCGCTTTGCAATTGATGCGTTTGCAGATTTCGTTGACCAGATCAACATCAAAGCCGACGATTTCTTTCTTGTCGTTGATGGATTCAAACGGAGGGTAGGTGGTGTCGCTACCGACTTTGAGTGCGCGCCCTTTCAGGTCGGGTAACGCGGCGGCGGGAGCCGTTGTGGGTTTGGGGGCTTCGGTGGGTTTGGGTGCGGCAGTTGGTGGCGCAGCCGTTGGCGCTGGTGTGGGTGCGGGTGCGCACGCCGCGAGGATCACGGCAAAGAGAACGAACAGGAACAGAGCGGTGCGTTTCATTTTTTCTTCTCCTCAAGATGGGGTTGGGGAACAAGTGAAAAAAAGTCGCAAGCGTTTGCGCTAGTTTCACCTTTCCATTCAAGTTGGCGCAAGTATAACAAAGATGCAAAGTGATGTCAAGATGTTTTCGCGCTTCACCAACCTTTATCGCCGATATGGAACTTTTGACGCGCGTCAACAGGCAGAGTAAAATGCAGACAAACGCATTGACTACGAGAGTGGAAAAGCGTAACGGGTGTTGAAAGAAAACTTGCGAAAAATAGGATGGACGCGTGACTGATCTTGCACTTGAATCTACCGTGATTGCGCACGGGTTGCCCTATCCGCAAAACTTGGAAACCGCGCGCGCACTCGAAGCGATTGCGCGCGCACACGGCGTTACACCGCGCACGATTGCGATCCTTGGCGGCGAAATCAAGATTGGGTTGAGCGATGCGGAACTCGAATATCTGGCGCGCGCGCGTGACGTGCTCAAACTCGCGCGCCGTGACCTTGCTTTAGCGATTGCACAAAAACGCGACGGTGCCACCACCGTCAGCGCGACGATGTATCTTGCTCATCGCGCAGGTATTCGCGTCTTTGCCACGGGAGGCATTGGGGGCGTGCATCGGCAGGGCGAGTGCGGAGTTCAGAGTTCGGAGTTAGGAGTTCGGAATTCGGAGTTAGGAGTTCGGAATTCGGAGTTCGGAGTTCGGAATTCAGAGTTCGGAGTTCGGAGTTCGGAACTGGACACTGAACACCGAATACTGAATACTGCTCCTGATGTCTCTGCCGATCTTCCCGAACTTGCGCGCACACCTGTTGTCGTTGTCTGCGCTGGTGCCAAAGCGATTCTGGATTTGCCGGCGACGCTCGAATGGTTGGAGACGTTTGGGGTGCCGGTGTTGGGGTACCAAACCGACGAATTTCCGGCGTTCTACTCGCGCGCGTCGGGTTTGTGCGTGCCCGCGCGCGTGGATTCGATCGAACAAGCCGCGCGCGTCATCAAGACGCACTGGGACTTGGGTTTGACCAGCGGTGTCTTGATGTGTGTGCCCATTCCGCCGGCGGACGAGATTCCGCGCGAGGTGATCGAACCGCACATCGCGCGCGCGCTGAGCGAAGAGGAAGCGCAACACATCATCGGTGGCGCGGTGACGCCATTTGTACTCAAGCGGCTGGCTGAGTTGACGAATGGTGCTACGGTGCGCGCGAATATCGCACTACTAAAAAACAATGTTGCGGTTGCGGCGGAGATGGCAAAGGCACTCGATACCTTGAGATGACACCGCGTCGTAATTGCTCAGCCGTACTGAATTTTGCTACAGAGCGCAATCGTAGTCGTTCAAAGTTCGTTGACGCGGGTTTTCCTCTAGCGTGTGATCCATACACTCCCCGCGCGCGGAGCCAGCGCAATCTCGCGCGCGTATCCCTCTTGCACGACGATTTCTTCCCCCGTCCATTCCTCGACCAGACGCGTGTTATTCGCCAGCAATCGCTCGACGCGTAAATCGAGTGTGACCGGCTCGCGTCCTGCGTTCAACGCGACGATGACGGTGAGCGCGTCGGGATGATGACGCGCAAAGGCGAGCGTTTTGCCGTTGGCGAATAAAATTGTCATCGCGCCGCGTCGTAACGCGACGTACTTGTGGCGTAGCGCGGTGAGACGTTTGACGTACGATAGCATCTCGCGTCCGCGCTTGCTCGGCTCCCAGATCATCGCGCGACGACAATCGGGATCGCAAAGCCCTTCCATCGCGATTTCGTCACCGTAGTACAGCATCGGCGCGCCGATGTAGGTGAACATCGTCAGTAACGCCAGTTGCAACGCGGTGGGGTCGCCGCGCGCAATCGTGATAAAGCGCGCGGTGTCGTGACTATCGAGCAGGTTGAGTTGCGCGTAGGTGATTTCGCGCGGATACCACGTCAGCATATCGGTCAGCCAGCGCGCAAATTCTTCGGCGTTGATTGATTGCACCGCGCCGTACGAATGTTCGTGCAGTAAATCGCGCTGCGGGTCCTCGACGAAAAACGCCAGACACGCGCGCGCGAATTGATAGTTCATCACCGCATCGAATTGATCGCCGCGCAACCAGCGGTCACCGCGCTGCCAAATTTCACCGACGATGTACGCGTCGGGGTTGGCGCGTTTGACGCGTTGGCGAAACGTGCGCCAAAAATCGTCATCGTCAATTTCGCCGGGCACATCGAGTCGCCAACCGTCAATCCCTTCACGAACCCAATGCTCGGCAACGCGGAACAGAAATTCGCGCACCTGCGGATTTTTGTGATTGAACTTGGGGAGTGCGGCGATGTTCCACCACGCATCGTAATTCGGATGTGCATCGTACGCGCGCACAGGAAAACTGTGAAAGTTGAACCAATCGCGATACGGCGATGCTGCGCCATTTTCGAGTGTGTGGTTGAACTGATAGAAACCGCGACTCGCGTGATTGAACACGCCATCGAGGATGATGCGAATGCCGCGCGCGTGCGCCGATTCGAGCAGTGTTTTGAACGCGGTGTTGCCACCCAGAATCGGATCCACTTGAAAATAATCGTACGTATGATAGCGATGATTTGCCGTAGATTGAAAAATCGGATTGAGATAAATCGCATTGATGCCCAAATCGGTCAGGTAATCGAGATGCTCGACAATGCCCAACAGATCGCCACCTTTGAAACCAAAGTTCGTGGGTGGCGCATCCCACGCTTCAAGGTTGTGTGGTTTTTCGACG
Organism: Anaerolineae bacterium; assembly: GCA_026417715.1. Lineage (GTDB taxonomy): Bacteria > Chloroflexota > Anaerolineae > UBA4142 > UBA4142 > VGOB01. The sequence goes on from JAOACU010000012.1 coordinate 12,367, forward strand.
CGCGCGCTTTGGGCAAAACGATCGGGAAAAATTTGATAAAAGATCGCGTCTTGAACCCACGAGGGAATTTGTATGTCTGACAAAATTGTATGCCTCCGAAAACACATTGTGGGGTGTAGGGGCGAAGCATCGCTTCGCCCCTACGTGTTACGCAACACGATACGCGATGCGAAAACCGGTGTCGTCGCTGTGATGGATCGCCGCCGCCCAGCCGCGATACGCGCACCGACAAATCGCTTTGGTGCCGCGAAACGATCCACCGCGCACGACACGCTGTTCGTTGCCGCGCAAACGCGAGGGTTCGTTCGTCACTTGCAAGCCCCAGCGTTCGACCCAGGGCAAATGTTGTCCTGGTGCAAGTTGTAACGATTCGCGCCCATCGTCCGCGCGATACGGATAGCGTCCGAACATCGAAAAGCACCACTCGCTTACATTGCCGACAAGGTCTGCCACGCCGTACGGACTTGCACCGACACTCGCATAGCGCGTCACGGGTGTTGTATCGTTCAACTTGGATTCCAGATTGTTCGCGCGTTGTGGGTCCCACTGATTGCCCCAAGGATAGATGCGTCCATCAGTGCCACGCGCGGCTTTTTCCCATTCGGGTTCAGTCGGCAAGCGAATTGGCAAGCCGAGTTCTTGCGATGCCCACTCGCAAAACGCCAAACAATCGTGAAAGGTGACACCCACAACGGGGTGATCCTCTTTGCCTTCTGGCATTTTGCCATCGCGCCAAAACTTGGGCGCGCGGTGCCTCGTCGCCGCGATGAAGATTGCGTACTGTTCGTTTGTCACCGGAAAACGCGCGATGTAAAAGTCGGGCAGAGTGAGTTTGTGTTGCGGCGTTTCGTCCGGTTCCAACTCCACGCCACGTCCGGGATTTGTTCCGATGATGAATTCACCAGCAGGGATGAGAACAAAGTCAAAGTTGAGTCGGGTGGTCATAGTTTACCTGTTGCAAGTTTCAGGTTTCGGGTTACAGGTTCCAAGTTTCAGGTTGAACCTTGAACTTGCAACCTGAAACTTGAAACCTCACCGACAAGGTCGTACTCCATCGCTTGCGTGATTTGCACGCGTACAAAACTACCGATGGGTAATTCACGTTGAATGATGACAACGCCGTCCACTTCGGGCGCGTCGCGGTACGAGCGCGCGATGCTGATGCCATCGCCCGTGCCTTCGATGAGCACATCGAGTTCTTTGCCGATGAACGCGCGATTTTTGGCAAGTGAAATTTTTTGTTGCAATGCCATCGCGCGTTCGCGCCGATATTTTTTCGTTTTGCCAGAAACTTGATGCGGCATTGTGGCAGCAGGCGTGCCTTCTTCGCGCGAAAATTCAAAGATGCCGACGCGGTCGAATTGTTGCTCTTCCAAAAATTCCAACAGCGCGCGAAATTCCTCTTCCGTTTCGCCGGGAAAGCCAACGATGAACGTCGTGCGAATCGCAAGGTCGGGTATTGCCGCGCGCAAATCGTCCAGCATCTTGCGCGTGACGACGATGTTGGGGCGTTTCATTCGCACGAGCGTATCGGGATGCGCGTGCTGAAGTGGAACATCAATGTAATGCACCACTTGCGGATAGCGCGCCAGCGTTTCGATGAGGCGCGGGGTGATGTGACCGGGAAACGTGTACATCAACCGCAACCACGTCAGCCCCTCGACTTCGCGACACAAGCGTTCGATGAGTGTGGCGAGCGCGTCGCGTTCACCGAAATCCCAACCGTACGCCGTCGTGTCTTGCGCGACAAGGACGATTTCGCGCGCGCCGTGCGCGACCAAGTCGCGCGCTTCGGCAATCACATCGTCGGGATGTTTGGAACGTTGCGCGCCTTTGATGGCAGGGATGATGCAAAACGTGCAAGGACGATCACAGCCATCGGCGATTTTGAGGTACGCGCTAGGACCTTGCGCTTGGCGCGGCAAGCGCGCGACAATCGAACGTTCGGTGGGTAAATCGGTGTATGTTTGCGCGCGATGCAAGTGATCGAGCACGCGCGGGAGCGCAAGCCATTGCCCGGCATCGAGCACAATGTCCACTTGTGGCACCTCGCGTCGAATCGTGTCACCGTATCGCGAAATCAGACAACCAACGGCGACGAGCGATTGTTCGGCGCGCTTGTGCTCACCGAGCGCGCGCAACGCATCGAGCGATTCGCGACGCGCGGCTTGGAGAAAGCCACAGGTGTTGACGATGAGCACATCCGCATCGTCAGGTTGTTCGACGCGTGTCCAATCGTTTTGTGCTAGGAGCGCGCACATTCCATCGGAATCGGCAGTATTTTTGGCGCAACCGAGAGTGAGGAGATAGTATCGCATTTCAGGAGGAAGGCGTTGGCGTAGGAATGAGACGCGGCGCGCTCGGTGTGATAATCGGCGCGGGCGTGAGTGGCACCATCGGAATTGGTGTGCCGCGTTCGTTGATGTTCCAATAGCGTTCCAGCGCGCGCGTCTCGGAAAAATTGCGCGGGGCGAACCAACGACTATTGCCGTTCAACTCAATGGTCGCGCCGCGCGGATTTTCGATGGACACGTACAACGAATCTTTCGCGCTCCACGCGCGCGTAGCGCCGGGCGCGAGTGTGCCATCGAAGACCAGAACGCCGTCTATGCCGACGCGCAGCGTAATCGGCTGTGTCACTTGAATCACATCGAGGTTCAATGTGTTTGTCTCGCTCGTCGCGCGCGGGGTGTGCGTACGCGTCGGCGTCGAGACACTGGGCGCGGGAGGCACCGTCGCGCCCAAAGTCGGAATCGGCGTGGGAAGCACATCGGGACGCAGGGTTGGTGTGCGCGTGGGTACGGCGCGCGTAGGCGTACTCGTGGACATACCGACGAGGTCAGGCAAGTAGGGCGCAAGTTGTGTGATGATGACGAGTGCAAAGACGATGCACAACAAAATGATGCCGCCAGCGAACGCAAGTATGATTGGCAGAGGCGCGGGACGACGCGTGATGTGAGCGCGCGCAGTCGGCGTAATCTCTTCAGGCGCGGTGAGTGATTCGGGAGGTGTGGTCGGTTCGGGCAAATTCGGTTTGCGCATCGGTGGGCGCGGCAAGGGCGGGCGCAACGAGGGCACGCGAATCGCTACGGGCTTGCGTACTTGATTCGATGGCGTTGATGGTGTTTCTGTTGTGTTGGTCGTTTCAGGTGATGTTGGAGTTGATGGAGACGGAGATGACGTGGGCAGTGGTGGCGGTGTTCGGTCTGCCGTGTACAGCGCAATCACTTGCTCGGAATCGAGTCCCAAATAAGTGGCGTACGTGCGAATGAGTCCGCGCACAAAGGGTTCGGGCGGAAGTTGCGCGTAATCGCCGCTTTCGAGCGCGTCAATGATGGCGGCGCGGATGCGCGTCTCCATTTCCGCTTGCAGGATCGAGATGCCGCGCTGTTCGCGCGTGCGACGCAAGTGTTCGCCCAAGAGTGACATAGCGAAACATAGTTTACCACAAAAGCGGATAAAGTCCAAAGGACGCTCAAACACCGATTTTGTGCGTCTCGATTGATTGTGCTATAATTTGATGTGGATAATCAAGAACCGCGTCAACGAATCTGTAACGAATAAACGAATGGTGCGGGTACATTCGTTTATTCGTTGTCCATTCGTTGAAGTGGTGTGTGAATAAAAAATGTACACCGATCACGTTTACCAACGTCGCGCACGCCGACGTTCGCCTCGCATCATCATCGAGTTCATGGCGATTGTCTTCATCACGCTGTTTGTGGCGGGCGCGCTCTTTTTTGCTTATCAATTCTACGACACGGTGCGTCAAGCCGTCATCATTTTCGGCGCGCCGGATATCAATGGAGTCTCGCGCGTCGTGAGTGTGGTCAATCAACCCACGCGCGAACCGCTGCCGAACATCTCCGCTGGCGAACGCGTGAATGTTTTGGTGATGGGTACCGATTGTCGTCCGATTGATCGCGGCGCGTGTCGCACCGATACGATGATGATCGCGACGCTCGATCCCAAGACCCTCACTGCCGGTGTTGTCACGATTCCGCGCGATCTGTGGGTGCCGATTCCCGGCGTGGGTGAGAATCGCATCAACACGGCGAACTGGTACGGCGTAGTCAACAAATATCCTGGTGGTGGACCCGCGCTCGCCAAACGCACGGTCGAGTACAACTTTGGACGACGCATCCACTATTACGTCCTCGTAGATTTCAACGGCTTTCGTCGCATCATTGACAAACTGGGTGGGATTGATATTGATGTGCCCAAGCCCATCAACGATCCGCTCTACCCCGATGAAAATTTTGGTTACAGTCCGCTCTACATTCCCGCTGGACGTGTTCATATGAACGGCGATCTCGCGCTCAAGTACGCGCGCACGCGACATCAAGACGGTGACTTTGGACGTTCCAAGCGGCAGATTCAAGTGTTGTTGGCGATTCGCGACAAGGCGTTGCGTTTGGATGTTCTGCCCAAGTTACCGAGTCTGGTGCAAGAGATGTGGGGCGTGGTGGACACCGACCTCAAGCCCCACGAAGTTATCGCGTTGGCTCAAGTCGCCGTCAAAGTCAAAACCGAAAACATTCGTTACGGTTCGATTGACCAAACGATGACCGTCGAGTATCGCGAACGCACCGGCGCTGATGTGTTGTGGTTCGATCGGGTCAAGGTAGGTCAATTGATGGAGCGTATCATTCCATCGGATTCTCCTGCGAATACACAGTCTGCCAAAGTGAAGCAAGAAGCCGCGAGCATCATCGTCTTGAACGGAACACCGAATCCACAACTCGCCGAGCAGACGACCCAGTTTTTGCAAAAGCAAGGTTTTCAAATTTTTTCGTACGGCAACGCCGATCGTTTCGATTATGCGAACACGGTGTTGATTGATTACAGCGGTGCAAAAAGTGCGACGATCAACGAACTGGCGCGCATTTTCCACGTCGAGCCCGCCAACATTCGCCGCGTGACGACGATCAAGAGTGATGTGGATATTCGCGTGATTATCGGCGCGGATTGGACACTACCGAGTCAATGAGCCAATTGCCCAATGAACCAATGAGCCAAATGTTTGGACGAAGGACGGAAGAAGGTTTGGCTCATTGGCTCATTGGCTCATTGGAGAATTGTGTGCCACAAGCCCTGTATCTAAAATATCGCCCACGCACGTTCGATGAAATCGAAGGACAAGAGCATATTCGCACGACGCTCAAGAACGCGATTGCGCTCGGACGCATCGCGCACGCGTACTTGTTTACCGGTCCGCGCGGCACCGGCAAAACGACGACCGCGCGTGTCCTCGCCAAAGCCGTCAACTGTCTGTCCAACCACGCGGACAAGCCGTGTAACGCGTGTGCCGTGTGCCAAGCCATCAACGAAGATCGAATGCTCGACCTCATCGAAATTGACGCGGCATCGAACACGAGTGTGGAGGATGTGCGCGATTTGCGCGACAAGGTGGATTTTCGTCCCGGCGAAGCGCGTTACAAGGTGTACGTGATTGACGAAGTGCATATGCTCTCCAACGCCGCGTTCAACGCGCTGTTGAAAACGTTGGAAGAACCACCACCGCACGTTATCTTCATTCTCGCGACCACCGACCCCCAAAAGATTCCTGCGACTGTCCTCTCGCGCGTCCAACGTTTCGATTTTCGTCGTTTGACTTTGCCCGAAATTGTCGCGCGCCTCTCTGACATCGCGCGCAAAGAAAATCTCAAAGTCGAACCTGCGGCGCTCGAGTTGATCGCGCGACACGCTACAGGTGCGATGCGCGACGCGATTAGTTTGCTCGATCAACTGATGTCGTACGGCAGTGACGAAATCACGTTGGCGCAAGTGCAGGGCTTGCTCGGTGCGGCATCGAGTCACATCGTCAGCGAATTGGTGGCGCATTTGGCAGCGCGGCACAACGCGCAAGGGCTGGCGCTCATTGCTCAAGCGGTGGACAATGGCGCCGATCCGCGCCAACTCGCGCGCGACATCGTCGAGTACCTGCGTGGTGTGTTGCTAGTTCAATCGGGGTGTAGCGATGCGTTGACCTTGACCGCCGAAGCATTGGACGAGATGCGCCAGCGCGCCGCCCAAATCTCGGCACATCAACTCGTGCGCGCGATTCGCTTGTTCAACCAAGCCGCGTTTGAATTGCGCGCAAGTGCACATCCGACCTTGCCACTCGAAATCGCGTGGATTGAGGCGTTGATGGAAGAGACACCCGCGCCGATGCCTGCTCCTTCCAACGCGACGCCGGCGATGTCTGCCTCCAAGCCACCTGCGCCTGTCGCACCGTCGTCGCGCACATCGCCGCCACCACCAGCACCATCACCCGCGCGCGCGTCGGCGCCTCCACCTCCGCCCGATCCTGCGGCAATGCCTAGCGCAGTCGCTGGTGACTTGACCTTACCAGTGGTGCAAAGTCAATGGACGAATATCCTCGCGCGCGTCAAACAATCGAATCGTAACGCCGAAGCGTTGTTGCGCAGTGCCGCCGAACCCATTGGGGTAGAGGGCGATGTCATCGTACTCGGCTTTCAGTATCAGGTGCACGCGGAGAAATTCGAGAAAGAAAAAAAGTGGAAAGAGACTGTTGAACGCGCGTTGGGACAAATTTTTCAGCGCCCGTGTCGCGTCAAATGTGTGTTGACGCCTGAACGCGCCAAGCGCAAGGCGGTGGAGCAAGACCCGCTGATTCAAGCGGCGATGAGTCAGGGTGGACAAATCACAGGAATTCACGAGGGATAATCTATGAGTAGACGAGGCGATCCACGACGCATAGCGGCAACGCCGCGCCCGATTCCTTCAGGACCCGAAGGAATGTTGCAAGCATTTCAGCAACGAATGGAAGAAACGCAAGCCGCGTTGGCAAACGAAACGTTGGAAGTGAGTGCAGGTGGTGGCGCAATCACGGTGACGATTACGGGTAACCAAAGATTACAGTCGGTCAAAATCGCACCCGAAGTGATCAACGCGGACGATGTGGAGATGTTGCAAGATTTGATTGTCGCGGCGGTCAACGAGGCGATTGAAAAATCGCAACGACTCGCAGCAAGTCGAATGGGCGAAATCACCGGCGCTTTGGGACTGCCGAACCTGTTTGGCTAGCGATGGATACCACACCGCGCGCTGTGACGCGCTTGATCGAAGAATTTCATCGTTTGCCGGGCATTGGTCCCAAAACCGCGCAGCGGCTCACGTTCTACTTGTTGCGCGCGCCGCGAGAACAGGCACTCGCGCTTGCCGAAGCGTTGATGCATTTGAAAGACCAAGTCATCACCTGTTCGATTTGTCAAAACATCGCTGAAGAAAATCCGTGCGCGATTTGTCGCGATGCGACGCGCGATCGTTCGATCATTTGTGTCGTCGAAGAGCCGCTCGATGTGTTGGCGATTGAACGCACGCGCGAGTATCGTGGTTTGTACCACGTCTTGCACGGTGCGATTTCGCCGGTGGATGGCATCGGTCCAGAAGATTTGCGTGTGCACGAATTGTTGACGCGCTTGCAGCGCGAGTCGGGTGTGCGCGAAGTCGTCTTGGCAACCAATCCGAATCTGGAGGGCGAGGCAACGGCGATGTATCTGGAGCGACTGATCAAGCCGTTGGGGATTCGATTGACGCGCTTGGCGCGCGGGTTGCCGGTCGGTGGAGATTTGGAGTACGCGGACGAGGTGACGCTGACGCGCGCGCTGGAGGGTCGGCGCGAGGTGTGATTCAAAAATTTAAGGAAGCCGCGCTTGACAAACACGAAAAATCGTGTATAATAGTTGACGCACAAGAGTACGAGTGCATTACAAATGATCTTCTTTTAAGGAGGCAAACCGAGACTATTGAGCACACATCGGACATTCACAGGTTCGTGGCATAGTCTCGTGTTGTCTCCGCCGACTGGGTCGGCGGATTTTGTTCTCTGCTGAGCGCGATTTGACACAAGAGAAAAAGTGTGGTATAAATCCGCCCGTTTCCAATCGGCGAGGTACCTTAACAACTGAAGAGTGATAGGAAAGAGCGTTCGTAGAATCGCCGAGACCTTGGATTGAAACTCAAAGTTTGAAATAGAACGGAGAGTTTGATCCTGGCTCAGGATGAACGCTGGCGGCGTGCCTAACACATGCAAGTCGAACGGACGCCTTGGGAAACTGAGGCGTTAGTGGCAAACGGGTGAGTAACACGTGGGTGACCTGCCCCGGAGTGGGGGATAACGATCCGAAAGGATCGCTAATACCGCATACGCTCGGCAGTTCGGTCTGTCGAGTAAAGGCGCAAGTCGCTTCGGGAGGGGCCCGCGTCCCATCAGGTAGTTGGTGAGGTAATGGCTCACCAAGCCTATGACGGGTAGCTGGTCTGAGAGGACGATCAGCCACAATGGAACTGAGACACGGTCCATACT
>JAOACU010000131.1 GCA_026417715.1 Anaerolineae bacterium
CGTCAACGTAGATGCGCCGCACATAGCGTCGGCGTGCGAAAAGTGGTGCAAGGCATAATCCAGCCACAAACCCACCGATGTGCGCCCACCATGCGACGCCGCCCAACGCTTGCGCGTCGGTCACAACCGCGAACACGCCGTTGAACAACTGGGACACAAACCACAACCCCAAGTACAAAATCGCTGGGATTTCGACGAACCAAGGGAGAAAGAACAAGGGGACGAGGGTGATGACGCGCGCGGCGGGAAAGGAAATCAGGTATGCCGCAAGCACACCGCTAATCGCGCCGCTTGCACCAATCGTCGGAGTTGGCGATGTGGGGTTGAACGCGATATGCGCGAGTGCAGCAACCACGCCACACGTCAGGTAGAACAAGAGATAGCGACGACTGCCCATTCGATCTTCGACGTTATCGCCAAAAATCCAGAGCGCGAGGAGATTGCTGAGCAAGTGTGCCCAACCACCGTGCAGAAACATCGAGGTAAACAAAGTGAGGATGTTACCCAAATCCAAATGAAAGAGGAAGCGCGCAGGCACAAGTCCAAACGTCACGACCCATGCATCGGCAAAGCGACCACGCGAAACGACGAACAGGAAAGCGGCAAGATTGATGATGATCAACGTCCAGTTCACGAGCGGTAGTGAACGCGAACGAATCGTATCTTGCAAGGGGAGCATTTTTTACCTCACACACACGATCAATGACCGTTGCTCTTGAGATTCTAGACCTCACAGTTCTCTGAGACCTGTAAGGTCTGAACAAATATCATAAGGGACACAATGCTGGCTTGATTTTGATTATACCCGAACTTGCGCGCGTTGGCAATGGGAAAGAGTAGGGTGATGGTTTGACAACTTGTTCAGCAAAGGTAAAATCAAAGACGACGATCATCGAAACTGGAATGATTGCTCTAGAAGGAGTGTGTGCGTGTTTCTCTTTTGGCGATTTGCTTTCGTCAGTGTCTTGATGGCGATGCTTTGTACCTGCGCCGCACCCCCAGTTTCTACTCCCACTGTCACTGCTGTCCCTACCTCTACGCCCAGCGTGCCCGATGCTTTTACCGCGCAACGTCAAGCAATGGTCGCCATGCAAATTCGCGCGCGCGATGTACGTGATCCCGATGTGCTGCGCGCGATGGAAACCGTCCCGCGCCACGAATTTGTTCCCAAAGAATTATTGGCGCAAGCGTACAACGATCACCCGCTCCCCATCGGTTACGGTCAAACGATCAGTCAGCCGTACATCGTCGCCGTGATGACGGAACTCGCGCAGGTCAAGCGTGGTGATCGCGTCCTCGAAATCGGCACAGGGTCGGGTTATCAAGCCGCGATTCTTGCCGTGCTCACCGATGAGGTGTACTCGGTCGAAATCATTCCTGCGTTAGCCGAGAGCGCGGCAGAACGACTCAAGCGTTTGGGCTACACCAGCGTCCGCGTCAAGAATGCCGATGGTTACAACGGCTGGGAAGAGTACGCGCCCTACGATGCGATTGTAGTCACCTGCGCGCCCGATCACATCCCGCCACCACTCATCGCGCAACTCAAAGACGGCGGGCGAATGGTCATCCCTGTCGGACCCGTTGGTGGATTTCAAACGTTGCGACGCGTCATCAAGCGCGGCGACCAAGTCCTTTCCGAAAATGTGATGGGGGTGTTGTTTGTGCCGCTGGTGCGGGGTAAGTGAAAGTATTGCGTATGGCGTATTACGTATTACGCAATACGCAATACGTGATGCTACGTTCCGCGTTCTGCAATCAGCAACGCCCCCACGTACGCTCCTGCCCCCGCCAGCATCACTGCTCCAAAGCCAAACGTCAGCGCGCCCATCGTGCTCAGAATCGAACTGATGACGGATGCGCATCCGTTGATGCCCCACGCAAGCGGTACGAGACTGGGTGCGTTTGCGTTCAGTCGCGCGATGCCTTTGGGAAATGGAATGCCCATCAAAAATCCGAGCGGCGCGAGAAACGCGAGCGCGATGATAACGCGCCACTCGAACGGATAACCGAGCGCGAGTCGAAAGACGAACGGGAGTATCAGGGGATAAATCAAAATCGCGGCTACGAGCGCAATGAGTGCACCGCGCAACGGCACGCGCGCGGAAATCGAACTGCCCGCGCCCGATGCAAGCAAAAGCGCGAACACGACTGTTGCAAACGCGTAAACAGGATGATCGAGGAACAGGATGAATCGCTGAATCAGTGGAATTTCGATGAACAGGAAGCCGATACCGAGCGCGGCAAAGTACGTCAACTCGCGCGGTGTGCGTGCGAGATGCGCGGCAAAATTCGCGCGCAACACAATGAGCGGGGCAAGAATCAATGCGACTGACGCAAGAACACTCAACGCGAGCAGCGCGAACAAAATCAAATAGCCGCTTCCTCCGAACGGTTGCCACGTTTTACCCAACAGTTGTAATACCTGCGGCGTTTGCTCCCACTTGAAAAAGTGGAAAAAGAACGGACGATCATCGGTGGGTGGTGTGATGTCGTAGGCGTAATTGGCAATGAAACTTGCGCGACGCGACGCATCGAACAATGGTTGGAACGCGGCAAAGTAATCGTTGTGCGGCAAAAAGTGATAACGATTGGTTTCGCGCACATCGAGATTCGGCGCAGCAACCCAATCGAATTGTTGCGCGTCGGCAAACGCGCGCGCGATTTCGATTTCGCGCACAGTGAACGGAGTACGCTTGACAAGGATGAGCATCGTCGAGAAGGAGCGGAGCGCAAGGAGGTCAGACGACAGACGACTGACAACCGCCGTGTCTTCTAGCGCGGTAATCGCGAGTGCGCCCGCGCGTGTCTCCTCGGTGGGTGGCAGTTGCAACCAACGATGCATAACGAGAATGCCATCATCGGTCAGATGCTCCAGATATTCGCGCAACGCTTCGCGTGTGTAGAGATAATTTTCACCGAGCGTGTACGCGCCTGCGGTCACAGGACGAAACGGTTCGCTCAGCGCGAGATGTACCACATCGAATTTTTCGCGCGTGCGCGCGAGAAAACTGCGTGCACCGACCGTGACCACACGCACGCGCGCATCGGTAAAGACACGCGGCGCATAAGCACGCGCCACATCAGCGATGAGTGGATTTTCTTCGATGACGACGATTTCACGCGCACTGGCATTGAGCGCGGCAAGCACTTCTAGTCCACCCCCGGGCTCGATGATCAACGCGCGCGCGTTCGGGCGTAGGCGATATGCGAGCGTCACAGGCAACGCATCGAGGAGTGCAACAGGCGCAGTGTCGGTCAGCGGGCTGATGCTTTCGGCGTCTTTGAACAGCGCGCGTTGCATCGGCAAATCGCCGCGATAGGTCAAACTCAAACCGGGCGCGGAACGAATCGCACGACTTTCGACCACCTGCACGCGCGAAAACGCGTTCGTCGCGGAAAAGACGATGCGCGCATCGGGCAAGAGTAGCGTTTGGCTCAAACTACGATACGGTGAAAGTTGCACATCGAACGCGCGCGGTGGCGCAATCAGCAACACGCTCCACACAACAACCAAGCCCAGCGCGCCAATCACGAGTCTCGCCTCACGCCTCACGCCTCGCGCATCACGCATCACGCCCCGCGTCTCACGCCTCACGTCAAGCGCGAACGCGCCCGCACCCAGCGCGGCGAGAATCGCGGCAAAAATGATCGCGCCCACTTCACCGAACAACGTGAGCGCGCCGAGTGCCGCGACACAACCCAAGCCCGAACCGGCAAGGTTTGCTGCGTACGCGCGCGCGGCGTGCACGGGAAACGCGGCAAGTGGCAAGCCCAGCACGAGTCCACCGACGAAAAACGGCACGACGAGCGCGAGGTAGTACAGCACCAAGTAAACAAGTTGTATGCGTTCGAGCGTGACGCGATACGCATCGAAGGGAAGATAGTTGATGGCGAGGTAACTTGCAACAAGGCACAGCGAGAACACGAGTGATAATTGTGCAAGACGACGCATCACGTCGCCGTGCGCGAGCATCGGACGCAACGCGAGTGCAGTGCCACTCGCACCAAAACCCAACAGCGCGAGACTGATCGCGAGAAAACCAAAGTGATAGCCCTGCGCGATCGCAAAGATGCGTGTCAGCGCGATTTGAAATGCCAGCCCTGCGCCGGCAATGAGAGCGATTCCAACGAGAAGAAACATCGCAGTTGTGGTATAATCAGGACGGAAGACGGAAGGAATTTTCGATTTTCGATTTTAGATTTGCGATTGTGTGTGCCAAAGGTAATCGCAAATCGGCAATCGGCAATCGAAAATCCGTCATCCGTCATCGGTCATCGGTCAAAAGAGGACAAATGGCAAAGATCGAACTTGTCAACATCTGCAAAACCTTCGCACCGCGCGGCGGTAATCTGCTCGAAACGATTCCGTTCACTTTGCGCCGCACAACCTCTGCGCGTCCACGCAAACCGTTCTCGATTCAGAATTTGAATCTCACCATCCCCCACGCGCAAACGATGGTGATTCTGGGTCCCAGCGGTTGCGGCAAGACGACGCTCCTCAAAATCATCGCGGGACTCATTCCGCCCGATTCGGGTCAGGTGCTCTTCAATGGCAAAGATATGAAAGAAGTGCCGCCGAGTGAACGTCGAATCGGGATGTTGTTTCAGGGGTACGCGCTCTATCCGCACCTGACGGTCAAGACCAACATCCTCTCGTACTTTTTCTTTCGCAAACGCACACCCGAACTCGATGCGGAGGCACAAGCCAAGTACAAACGCACGGCGGATCTACTCGGTGTCGAAATCGAGTATCTGCAAGATCGCTTTCCGCCGACCCTTTCGGGTGGCGAACAACAGCGCGTCGCGTTGGGACGATGCATCACGCGTGATCCTGCGCTCTTTTTGCTCGACGAGCCGTTCTCCAATCTCGATCCGAAACTGCGCGAAAAGTATCGGGTGAATCTCAAAACGTTACTGGCGCAGTTCAACATCACGACGGTGTACGTGACGCACGATCAGCAAGAAGCCCTCATCCTTGCTGACCTGATTGCTGTGATGGAGGCAGGACGCATCGAGCAAGTGGGCACGTATGAGGAAATTTATACGCGTCCCAAGAATTTGTTCATCGCCGAGTTTCTCAAACTCGGTGTGGAAACGCCACCCATCAATTTGATTGATGGCGCGCGCATCGCTTCGATGTGGGCGGGGATGCAAGTGGGTGTGCGACCTGAAGATGTGGTGGTCTCGCGCGAGGCGCGCGAAAACTGCGTGTCGGGCACGGTGGTTAACAAAATGCCGCTACCGCTCAAGGGAACGAATGTGGTGACGGTGCGTGTGGGCGAAAACGAAGTGGTGACCCCGGTGCCGAACACGCTTCCGCTATCACTCGGCGATACGGTGTGGTTGGGATTTCGGCGCTATCACGTGTTCGATGCGAAAAGCGGCGCGCGCGTGCAAACAGTGACAGCGGACTAGATTATCGTTGTTCCGATCAGCAACAACGCCGCCGCGATGAGAACGACAATGTACGCGTACGGCAGGGGCGAAATTAGCGCAATCAGTCCGTACAAAAACATTACGAACGCGACGAGCCAAATCACGGAATTGGGTCGGTGAGTTTTAACCTTCATCTTCTCGCTCCTCACGTTACACAAGTTTCAAACTTGTCCTACGCACAACTCGCCACTTTCGATTAGCGCGACCGCGCGTTCGATGTCATCGGCCAGCACGCGATCGCGTTCCAAAAACGGAATCGTGCGACGAATGCGCGCGTGCGCGCGGCGCGTACCCTCGCCGAGCATTTCTACCCCGCGTCCCAAATTTTTCAGGCGCAAGTCAATCCCCTGTGCCGCCGCGATCAACTCAATCGCCAAGATGCGCGTGGTGTTCCAAACGATTTCGCGCGCGCGGCGCGCCGCGTTCGTGGACATTGAAACGTGGTCTTCTTGATCTGCGCTCGTCGGAATCGAATCCACGCTATCGGGATGCGCAAGCGTCTTGTTGTCCGAGACGAGCGCAGCGGCAGTGACCTGCGCCATCATCAGACCGCTGTTCGTTCCACCACCCTCGACGAGCATCATCGGCAAGCCATCGCTCAAGTGCGCGCTCGTCAATCGAAACACGCGCCGCTCACTGATGCTCCCAATTTCCGCAACAGCCAGCGCGAGCAAATTCGATGCGAGCGCGATCGCTTCACCGTGAAAATTTCCGCCCGACCGTGCCTTGTTCTCCTCCTCGATGTCGGTAAAAATCAGCGGATTGTCCGTCGCCGCGTTGATTTCTTCGGTGATGATTTTGCGCGCGTAACTCAATGCATCGCGCGCCGCGCCAATCACTTGCGGCGCGCAGCGAAACGAGTACGCATCTTGCACCTTGCGCGTCGAATCAATCAAACGACTGCCCGCAATGAGTGCGCGAATGTTGCGCGCGGTTTCGATTTGTCCTGCGTGACCTGCCGCTTGGTGAATGCGCTCATCGAACGGTGACGAACGTCCGACGATGGCTTCGAGCGAGAGTGCAACCGCAATGTCGGCGTGCCGCACGAGATTTTCCGCATCGGCAAGCGCGAGCGCGGCAAGCGCGGCAGACACCGTTGCACCGTTGTTGAGCGCGAGTCCCTCCTTCGCTTGCAATTCGAGGCGCGGAATGCCAGCGAGTTGCATTGCGCGCTTGCCACTCATTCGCTCACCGCGAAACCACGCCTCACCCGACTCATCTTCGCGATCCTCCGCATCGCGCGACATTACCAAAACGAGATGTGAGAGTGGTGCCAAATCGCCGCTCGCGCCCACCGAACCTTTGCTAGGGATGATCGGATGCACACCGCGATTGAGCATCTCGATCAACGTTTCGATGACGCACGCGCGCGCACCGGAAAAACCTTTGGCGAGTGTGTTCGCGCGAATCGCCATCGTCGCGCGCACCACATCTTCGGGCAGAGGATCGCCCACACCCGCGCTGTGGCTGAGAATCAGATTGCGCATCAAGCGTGCAGATTGGTCGGCGCGAATTGGGACGTTGGCAAAGACGCCAAAGCCAGTGTTGATGCCATAGACCGTTGGTGCACCGCGCGCGACCACATCGTCCACCCACGCGCGACTTGCTTCGACGCGCGGGCGCGCCGCATCGGCGAGCGCGACAGGCGCGTGGTGACGCGCAATCGCAATCAAATCTTCGATAGTGAGGTGTGAACCGTCGAGGGAAATGCGCGCTTGAGTCATCGTCAATCTTCAAGATACTCTGGTAACAAGTAAGCAGGTAGACACGTTGCCTACCTGCTACCAATCATTTGCGTTTGCGTTGCTGGAGCCAGCGCTCAAAAGACGCCGGGCTTTCTGTTGATCGTTTCCCTAGTATCAGACCCTCGATACCCAGGTCTTCGTCTAGTTCTGGCCAGTGGATGCCATAGCCAGCGCCGCTGATTTGGAAATGAGCGCGTTCTTCGGGCGTTCCGTGTGCCAAGCGCGGATACCATGCAATCGGTACAAGGATTGTGCGTCCATCTTCCAAATCTACGGTTAGAGTATCATCCGTCACTGAGACGTTAGTGATTCTAGGTAGGGCGAGAGTAACCACTGCAGAAATCGTCCCAGGCATAGCGTAATCTCTCCAAATTTTCTTGCATAATCCGTTCAATGTCCCGTAACTCTTTTCGGCTATAGCCGTAATTTTCAGCCAATGTCACATCGGGATCAAGCCAGAACTTGGCACTCAAGTTTTCGCGATCTACGTGCATATGACGTGGTTCACCGCAATCGTACGAGTAAAAGTAGAAACGATAAGGTCCCACGCGTAACGCCGTTGGCATAGAGCATTCCTTGTAACGATATACGCCCCCGGCGAGACTCGAACTCGCAGCCGACTGCTTAGAAGGCAGGTGCTCTATCCGATTGAGCTACGGGGGCACTATACGACGAACGACGGAGGACGGAAGACGGAGGACGAAAGACGAACGACGAAGGAATGTTCGTCTTGGGTCTTTCGTCATCGCGCGCAGATTGCGTCCAGGCAAAGTATACTATGAAATGGCGCACGGGTCAAAAA
>JAOACU010000132.1 GCA_026417715.1 Anaerolineae bacterium
GGACGGAATAGCACAACAACTGCATCGCCCGCGCGTACATCGGGTAAGAAATGCGGGCGCGCCACCAAACGTCCCGTATCGGTCGCGATCTCGATTTGATGTTCGTCACGATGGTGTACGCGACCGGTGAATTGATTATCAAAACCCATAAAGCGCGCGACGAATGGTGTGGCAGGACGATAGAAAATTTCCTCAGGTGTTCCCTCTTGTTCGATCTTACCCTTGTTCATCACCATCACACGATCCGACAAACTCATTGCTTCTACTTGATCGTGTGTCACGTAAATCGTAGTGATTCCGAGTTGCCGTTGCAAGCGATGCAATTCGGCACGCATACCGACGCGTAGTTTCGCATCGAGATTGGAGAGTGGCTCGTCGAGCAACAGCAAATCGGGTTGGATAACGACAGCGCGCGCCAGTGCAACACGCTGACGTTGTCCACCGGAGAGTTGCGCAGGTAGACGATTCTCCAAGCCCACCAAATCTACCATCGCCAACGCGTCAGTCACGCGGCGTTTAATTTCGGCGTTGTTGACGCGTCGCCGACGCAACCCGAACGCTACGTTCTCAAACACGGAAAGGTGCGGAAAGAGCGCGTACGATTGAAAGACCAAACCGATGTTGCGTTTGTGCGGCGGTGTTTTGGTATAGTCGCGTCCATTGATCAGCACTTGCCCGCGCGCGGGTTCAATGAATCCCGCAATCGTACGCAAGGTGGTGGTCTTGCCACAGCCGCTGGGTCCCAACAGTGAAACAAATTCACCCTTCTCGACCGCGAGGTGAAAATCGTTCAAGACCCACGATCCTTTTTCATAACCCACTTGAAGGTTGACCAATTCGAGGAATGCCATTGATGACCTTTGGTGTATGGTGTATTGCATCCTGCGTAAGGCATACACAGAATACGCAGTACGGAATACTCTCAAATGTGTTGCGAAATACCGAATGTGCGTTCCGCGATTTGGACGATAACAAATGTAATCACGATGATAATCGCCGAAAGGGCTGCAATCGTTGGATCAAAATACATTTCCATATATGCCAGCATTTGAATCGGCAAGGTCACAACGCCAGGTCCCGTCAGAAAGAGCGAAACGGATACGTTGTTGAATGAGGTAATGAATGACAGGATGAACGCCGCAAGAAATGCCGCGCGTAAATTCGGCATTACTACCAACAAAAAGGTTTGTGCGCGCGATGCGCCCAAACTGATTGCCGCCTCTTCAATCGCGGCATCGAAATTCCGCAATGACGTGGAGACCACACGTACCGCATAGGGAAAAAGAATGGCAGTGTGTCCGAAATACAAACCGGGAAAAATCGGAATGTTCGCGCGCAATGCAAAATATTGTAACAAACCAAACCCCAGTACCAGTTCAGGCACAATGACGGGCAACGAGAAAAGAATCTCGATAAGACTCTGTCCGCGAAAATGAAACCGCACCAACGCATACGCAACGGGCGTACCTAATACAAGCGCGGTCACGGTTGCTGCAATGGCAAGTTGCAAACTTGTCCAAAACGCGTCGCGAAACATTCGCACGTCCAATACTTTTTGATACCACTGCAAAGACACACCCTTGGGTGGAAATGCCATCGAAGCATCTCCGCTGAACGACGCAATGAAGATGATCAGGAAAGGTCCTAGTAAGAAAGTAAAAACGATGATGAAGGCAATGAGCAGAATGGGCGAAGGTTTCATACCGACCTCGGACGTAGTTGACGCAAGAGTCCGTTGATCACGAGTGTCGTGACAATCATAATGACTGCGATGATCGTCGCACCGTTCCAATCGAGAAGCACAATCGCGCGCTGCTGTAACAGTGTCGCTAGCATCAACACGCGCGTACCACCCAGAATCGCAGGTGTCACGTAAGCCGTGATGCTCCCCGTGAAGACGAGTGTGCCACCCAAGACCAAACCATCAGCGGACAGAGGCAAAATCACACGCAAAAAAGTTTGCCAGCCATCAGCGCCCAAACTACGCGCGGCTTCTTCCACTTCGGTTGGAATATTTTCCATCGCGCTGACCAGTGTCAACAACATCAGCGGCAAAAAGAGTTGCAACAAGCCAATCACGATGGCATTCTCGGTGTAGATGATGCGAATCGGCTCGGTGATGAAACCGAGCGCCATCATCAATTGGTTGAAAAAGCCATTGCGCCCAAGAATCACCAGCCACGCGTACGTGCGCGCCACGGGATTAGTGAGCAAGGGCAAGATGACCAATGACATCACCAGCGCGCGCCGATTGGCAGGCAACCGTGCAATGAGATACGCCGCCGGGTATCCCATCAATGCCGCAAGCACCGTCACAATCAAGCCAAGTTGCAAAGTGCGAAGATAGACACTGCGAATTTGCTCCTGCGCCAACACGTCGCCGTAGCGTTGCAGCGTCCAACCCGATGCATCACGCACGCTGTCTATCAGAATCAAGCCCAAGGGTAAGAGAAAGAACAACGCGAGAAAGATCAGCGCAGGAGTAATCAGCAGGAGAATCGTGCGCGTTTGAAACAGTTGGCGCATAGAAAGGTTTAAGGTTCAAGGTTTCAGGTTGGAGGTGAGCATTCACGATCACAACCTGAAACCTTGAACGCGAAAAATCGGTGGCTTATTTTGCCATCAGTCTGTTCCAGCGATCAATCCAGCCCTGCCGCTTGCTAGCGATTTGTTGATCGTTCAGGAACACCAGGGCTTTGATCACGTCGTCACCGTAGGTCAGTTTGTCGGCAATCTCTGGTGGCACCTTGACGTTCTTGTTGGAGGGCGAGTCCACAAGATCAAGGGCTTCGGCAAGTTGAACTTCTTGTGAAATCATAAAGTCAATGTAAGCATGCGCGAGGTCTACGTTGGGACTGCCTTTGACAATGCTCAATGTGTTCACAAAGCCGATGATGCCTTCTTTGGGAATTACCTTGACCAGCGGTTTTTTGGTGTTGAGTAGATTGCCCCACGCAAACGTCGAAAAGCCCGACGCCCACACTTCGTCTTGTTGCACCAGCGTAATCAACTCTGCTGAATTTTTGTACGCAGTGATCAGATTCGGTTTCAGTTCAGCAAGTTTATCCCAGGCGATCTGATCGTTGTTGATGTCACCGCCCCACGCTTTGGCAATCTGTACGATGGTTGCAGGACCGTTGGTGGTGGTAATGTCGGGTAAAGAGATATAGCCCTTCAACTCGGGACGCCACAAATCTTTCCAAGAGGTGATTGGCTCTTTCACCTTGTCGCTTCGGTAGAACAACGTGTAGCCAGAAATGGTGTAACCCACTCCCATTCTATTGCCTACCGGGTCTTTAGCCCAATCGTACAATTGATCCAAGTTTTTGAGTTTGGTGGGATCGTACGGCTGGATCACGCCTGCTTCCACGGCACGCAGTAAGAATTCGGTCGAGAAGGCAACGACGTCAATGTTGGGATTATCTTTGCGCGCAACGAGTTTGGCAAGCCGATCAGCATTGTTGCCAGTGTCGTACACAATCTTGGCGCCGTACTTTTTCTCAAAGGGCTGATTGATGTTTTTGTTGATCAGGTCAACGTTGAAGGCAAAGAACGAGACGTTGAGCGTCTTGCCTGCAAAGTTCGGCGTTGTCTCTGTTGGCTTGGGTGCAGCGGTAGCCGTCGGCGCCACCGTTGGTACCGCTGTCGGTTTGGGTGCTTCGGTCGGTTTGGGCGCTTCAGTGGGCTTGGGTGCAGCCGTAGGCGGAGCGACTGTAGGCACGGGGGTTGGTGCTGGGGCGCCTCCCACTAACCACATCAGAACAAGCAGCAAGCCGATGAGGTACACATACCTCGCGTTTTGGGTAATCATACTTCTCCTCCTGTAAAATTATGTGTGGGACTGGGAGATAGCAGTTTTCTTCCAATCCGCACTAGACTTATTTACGCTGACGCACAACCGTCACTTCCAATAGTTCCGAATCTTGGTAGGATGTACTACAGTACACGGCTTGTCCAGACAAGGTATAAGCAACGTGTGTCAATTTGAGGAGTGGACTGGATGGCTTGACCCGTAGTTTGGCGGCTAACTCGCGTGTTGCCTTGACAGCATGAATACGCACATAGGAGCGATGAATGCGGAGATGAAAGTAACGCTCGAGAAAATTCTGCATGTGCCCATCGAACTTGTCCCACCGAACCTGATCGGCGCGCAAGGTAGGATGCAACCAATACGTGATGTATACCGCCGGGCGCGTATCCGCCAAATGGAGCAACGTAACCGATGCCAGTTTCTCTGTCGGAGGAACACCTAGCAATTGATGTGCTTCAGAAGGACCTACCAGCGTGCCGATTTTCAAATCTCTGATCTTGTGTTTAAAGCCCGAAGCGGTGATGAGTTCTGGAATGGGGAGAATCCGATTCAAACTGGTGCGCAAATGATGAGGTGAAGCCGCAACAAAAGTGCCGATACCATGCCGTCGCACCACGATACCATCTTGTTCAAGAGACATCAGCGCATCGCGGATCGTGTTGCGACTGACGCCCAACCGCTGGCTGAGGGAGGCTTCACTAGGCAGTTGCTCACCAGGCTGAATCTGACGAATCAATTTCAGAATGTGTTCACGGGTCTGCAAATACAATTGGGATTTAGGCATTCCCCTCCGCACGCTTAGAGGTTGGACGTCCAACAACTTGCTCGCGTTCAATTATACGCGCGTTGCTCAGCCACGTCAAATTTGACGCATTACGCCACCACGGCTGGTACAAAGTCGGCTTCAACGTAAAATCAACTGGATCGCTTCCAAGTGTGCCGCAGTAGTGCTACAAAGGCAATGCTGGTTGTACAGTGCTTGAGGGGTTAGGGAGAGCCGTTGCGAATCGGCGGCCCACAGATTGGCGTTGGTAGTGGTGACTACAGTAGGACGCCAAGCGCGGCAACAAAAAATCTCCGCGCTCTCGGCACGCTTGGCGGTGAAAAAGTTGTTCGCTCATGGGGAGAAAACGGTAAAGGGCTTGTCCAGACCACAGGTCTCGGAGACCTGTGTAGTCTAGAAACCCTTTTCTACTTTTTCTAGTTCTGGATACAACCTTGAAATAGCGTTTGACTCGGAGACCTGTGTGGTCTAGAAACCCTTTTCTACCCAAGAGCGAAGTTGTTTTCGGCGTGAGGGAATTATAGCGCGCTTGGGGAAGAAGAGCAAAGGATGAAAAATTTGTTGGTTGTGCAAGTGCACACACGAGCGCAAAACACAACGCGTCGTACACCGAATTCGGTGTGCGACGCGTTTTTTGTTGTTGCACGCACGACCGCTGACCGCAGACCCTTCGCCTTCGCTCAGGGCAAGCCGCAGACCGCCGTCACACGCGCTCTACCACAAAAATCCTCACGCGGCGGTCGGCGGTCGGTCGTCGTCGGTCGGCTTGACGCCAACCATTCTAGCATTACCCTTCGTTACTGTCAATAACGATTCAACGATGCAACGATTTAACGATTCAACGATTGAACAATTCAGTATTCCAACGATCTACCCTGCGCGTCTGCCCGCATCCTTGCGTCGTCTTGTGTCCCGTCCCGCAAAAGTAGGCATACTCCGCCAACGCGTTCAACGGCGCGATACCCTCTCGATTCGGCGCGCGTGCCACCACGCGATACTGCACTACTCCCACACAACCGATTTGCGCGTAATCCTTGAACGACATCACTTGAGAATGCAACTCGAATCGTGCCACCGCAACCGAGCGCGCTAGCCATTCCGCCCACGCCTCCGCGATGTGTAACGACTCGGGCGCGAATGCGTTCCACCGCGCGCGATAACTCTCGAACACCAAAATCGGATCGGGCAGGGGATAGTGCATCTCGCGCGAACGGAAACTTGTCGGCGACTCGAAACGCAACACAATGTCCACATCCTCGCGCGCGTCCTGCGCGATCTGCGCGTACGTGCGTTGTTCGATGCGCGGCTCGTCGGCGAACGGTAACGTTGCCCACAACACGCGCACCGCGCGTTGACTCGCAATTCCACGCGCGAGCGGCGCATACAGCGCATCGTCGAGGAGGGTGATGCGAAAGTGCGCGCTGTCACCAGCAAGCGTCAGCGGCGAGACGGTGTACGGTTTCGGATCACTGACTTCGTGCACGCGTCGCGCCAGTTCGGCATCGCCGCGCTCGAGCCATTGAAAGAACGTCGCGTGCAGCGCGGGAATCGCGTTATCGGGCAACGTCTGTCCGCGCGGATCGAGTGTGAAGGTGAGGGAGAAAGGCATCGTCAATCCGTCGGCGTCTCGAATTTGATGAGCATCGGCTCAGTTTTGTATGGCGCGCCATAGCCACCACCGAGCATATATTGCATCGGATAGTTGCGATTGTTCACCGTGCACGCCAGCGCCATTCCGATCGTCATCGGTTTCGTTGCGCCTGTCAAATCGGCAATCACTTGATTGGCTTGCAGACCTGCTTGTGGCACGTGCTCGCGATAAATTTGGGAGACCACCTCGAACGTTTCACGCACGTTGAAGGGGTTTGCGACCTTGAACGGTTCGGGAATCTGGATGCCGAGTTTCTGATACTGTTCGCGCAGTTGCGACGCATACTCGAATCCATCCTGAGTGGTGACTAGCCAACACGCACGCAGGACATTACCAACACGGTGATACTCGATGGCGGGCTCAGCCGCAGTTTCCATCGGACTGGTTTGGCGGCGTCCTGGTCCCACCAACAAAACAAGTCCAGGCATTGGCGGTGGCTTTTCGTCTTGACGCAACGTTCGCAGGGGCGCCAGCCGCACCGCGCGACTGATGAGATAAAAAATCAACACCGCGATCCCTGCACCTATCAACACGAACACAGGGTCAGCCATCACGCCGATCTGTTTCTCCAACACTTGTTCGAGTTCCTTGCCAAAGAGCGAGAGACTGAACGAGAGTAACGCGGCGATGAAACCCGGCAATTGCCAACGAATCTTTCTCCAGATGCTCATTGGTTCGCTCCATTCTTCTTGCGTTCTACCTTCCAATACCCATACCCCGCACTCGTCTTGGCGCCCGCGCCCATCTGGGCTAACGCCGCCAAGAGCCATTCTGCCGCGCGGTCTTTCTCTTCACCACCCACCGCAAACCAGAATTTACTCGCTGCGCCGAGTGTGAGAAAGAACACGGGTTGTGGGCTTTGCCAATTCGCGGGCGGGTCGTTGCCTTGATAGTAATCGGGATAGTGCGGATTCATCACATCGAGTTCCAACACCGGCGGCGCGGCGGGAATCGCATCGGAGAAAATCCCTTTGCCTTGTTGCGCTTGTGCGCCAAAGACGCGCGCAAGGTCGTCCTCAGGNACTTGGGCGACCAACTCGGCATACGCGCGCGCCAGTCCTTTCAAGCCGCTCCCTGGGATGATCGGAAATCCGTACAACGGATGGAACGTGAATCCGACTTCGAGCGGACCTTTGCGCCCCAATCCTGTGAGAAAGCGCCACTTGGGCGTGCCTTCCAGCACCACCGCATCGCCAATCAGCGCGCGCCAACGTCGCGCGTATGCATCGAGTAATTCACGCTCGACAGGCGTGTTGCGAATCTGCTCCAGTGCGTCTTTCTTGGGACTGGTGCGCTTGTCGTCCAAACGCCAACCTGGGAGATAACCGATGTAGCGATCGAAGAGCAAGCCCAGATTGCGACATTGTTTGCCTGCGCCGCGAAATGTTTCGAGCGCGCGACGCGTGTCGTGCGGAATCGGATAGAGCCACTCGGTTGCGGGTGGCGATGCACGCGGCGCGTTGCGAACAGGTGGCTTGCGTCCGCGATGATTGGGAGTTTTGGGCATCTACGCGCCTCCTTCTTTTTCAGGCAAGATCGCTTCGGCAAACCGCTTGAGCCAATTCAAATACGCGATCACCTCGACCGTCGTGCGCCGATACGTCTCGCTGTCTTGTTGAATCAGCCATTCGAGCAGTCCATCTTCATTCCACTGTGGATCGTTTTGATGATCTTTGCCGATCCACTCCGACAGGTGTTGGTAGAGTGTCCAGTGCGGCGG
>JAOACU010000133.1 GCA_026417715.1 Anaerolineae bacterium
ACACTTGGCTTGCCCGATTCGCCCGGCGTGCCACCCGCAACGGTTGCCGATACACTCGTCGCGCCGTACAATGATGTGGATGCTGTCACGCGTTTGTTTGAGCAGTATCCGCGCGAAATTGCCGCTGTCATCGTCGAGCCAGTCGCGGGCAATATGGGTGTCGTTCCACCTGCGCCCGATTTTTTGCCGGCGTTGCGCGCGCTCACGCACTCGTACGGCGCGCTGTTGATTTTCGATGAGGTGATGACCGGTTGGCGCGTGCATCGCGGCGGTGCACAAACGCTCTACAACATCACACCCGATTTGACGACACTCGGCAAAGTGATTGGTGGTGGCTTGCCTGTTGGCGCGTACGGCGGACGCCGCGAGGTGATGCAACTTGTCGCGCCGTCGGGTCCGATGTATCAAGCAGGAACGCTTTCAGGCAATCCGCTTGCAATGACCGCTGGCATCGAAACACTGAAGGAATTGCAGTCACCAGAAGTTTGGAACACGCTCGAAACGCGCGCGGCAAAACTCGTTGCAGGATTGAACGCGGCGGCAGAAGAGGCGCGCGTGCGCGTCGTCACAAATCGCGTCGGCACGATGTTCACGACGTTTTTCACGGATCGTCCGGTCACGAATTGGACGAGCGCGAAAAGTTCGGACACGAAAAAATTCGGCGCGTTCTTTCGCGCGATGCTCGAACGCGGTGTGTACCTTGCGCCCTCGCAATTTGAAGCCGCGTTCCTTTCCACCGCGCACGGTGATGCAGAGATCGAGACGACAATTCGCGCGGCACAGCACGCGTTTCGTACGACCGAAGACGGATGACGAATGACCGATGACGGTCTTCCTCTATCACTGATGTTAAACAGCGGCAGGACGAATTTGCACATTTTAAGGAGAGTTATGCGTTTCAAAATACTTCTCACCGTTCTGCTCTTCCTGCTGGCAAACTTGGTTGCTGTATTGCTTATCAGTAACACAGCATACGCCAAGCCATCGGTTGTTTTCATTGTGGACGACACAACCGACCTGATTGACAACAATCTTGCCGATGGTATTTGTCACACAGTGGCAGGAACCTGTACACTCCGTGCGGCGATTATGCAAGCAAATGCGCTTGGCGGAACACATACGATCAACCTAGCCGCAGGTATTTACACACTCACCATTTCTGGTGCAAACGAAGACTATGCTGTGACTGGCGATCTTGATATTCGCAGTGATTTAACCATCAACGGCGTCGGCGCAACAGCAACGATAGTCAATGGCAGTCAATTGGATCGTGTGTTTGAAGTTTTCAGTCCAGCCCAAGCAATAATATCAGGGGTCACAATTCGGAATGGCAATGCGACGGATGGTGGTGGAATAAAAAATCATGGAACCTTATGGATAACTGATACAATTATTACAGGCAATAGCGCAATCGTGGGAGGTGGTGTATCCAATAACGGTGTAATGAAAATCACAAACTCTACAATCGAAAACAATTCTGCGAATGGGGATTATGCTAACTGCGGTGGTATTGCAAATACTGGAAGTTTAGAAGCGGCACATACGATTGTTAGAGTGAATCGGACATCGAACGGAGGAGGAGGTATCTGTAACGCTGCCAGCGCTACTAGCGATCTTCAGACATTGACCGTTATCAGCAATACTGCCCGGTATGGCGCAGGTATCTTCAATAGCAAAAATGCTACTCTGACCGTGAGTTATAGTCTCATTAGCGGCAATGTCGCTCAATCGTCTGGAGGCGGAATCAGCACAGGTGGGCACCTTGTGCTTTGGAATACGACACTCAGTGGAAATCTTGCTCAATTCGCTGGAGGGGGGATAGAAAATGCCGGATTCGCCTCCATCACAAATGCCACCCTTGCAGGCAATTACGTCACAAACACCCAAGCGGGTGCCCTAGGCGGAAACATCTACACGGGGCACAATCCAGGCAGTTTAACCCGACTACTCAACGTTATTATTTCTAACAGTTCAGGTGGAAATTGTTACTCGGAATCGGGAACTTTCAATGTCTCGCTAGGTCATAACTTGAGCGATGACAATACTTGCAATCTGAATGCAACAGGAGACATAACCAACACCAACCCTCTGCTGGGGCCACTGCAAAACAATGGCGGTGCAACATTGACCCACGCGCTCCTGCCTACCAGTCCTGCGATCAACGCAGGTAACAATGCCCGTTGTCCGCCCGACGACCAGCGTGGCGTACCACGCCCGCAAGCACACATCTGCGACATCGGTGCATACGAATTTGTTTTTTCCTTTCGGCAATACCTTCCGGTGATCCAACGCTGATACAACATTCCAGTCGCTTCTGCCATTCAGAGGCAAGACACCCTTTTTACTCTGCTCCACCAACGCGACTATGCCACCATCACGCGCTACGCCGCGACTAACAAACGCGTGTTGAGCGAACTCATCGCACTCACGCTCGATGCGGATGATGTGATTGGCTGGCGCGCGGTCAAGGCGTTGGGCTTGGCAAGCGCGGTCGTTGCCGCGCGCGATGCGGAATTTGTGCGCGGCATTTTGCGTCGCTTGATGTGGTCACTCAACGACGAATCGGGGAGTATCGGTTGGCGTGCGCCTCAAGCGATGGGCGCGATTCTCGCCGCGACACCACACGCGTTTGCGGAATTTGCACCGATCATCGCTTCGACACTCGACGTGGAGGAGACGCACTTTTATCCCGGCGTGCTGTGGGCAATCGGCATCATCGCGGAACATCACGCGGATCGCGTGCAATTCGCGCTGCCGCAGATTCGCGCGCTATTGCACGACGCATCGCCGCAGACGCGCGGGATGGCGGCGTTTTGCATCGGACGCTTGCGTGACAACGCATCGCGCAACGCGCTCGCGCAACTCGTGACGGACAACGCGCCTGTGCAAGTGTTCGAGAACGACGAACTAGTCACACGCACCGTCGGCGAACTCGCGCGGCAAGCGTTGGAGATGACCGATGACAAAAGACGAAAGACGAAGGACGAATGACCTTCGTCTTCCGTCCTCCATCTTCCGTCTTCCGTCCTCCGTCCTCCGTCGTAAACAGTCGTATCCACAAGATACGGCTGTTTTTTGTTTAAGAACTCTTAACACAAATTTTGCCCACTCTTTACATTTTGCCCATTGAACTTTAACGCGCCCAGATTAGGATACGGGCGAGAAAAAGGTATGGAAATCATCGTAATCTTTGCAAGCGTATTGCTATTCGTGGTGGCATTAGTTGTTCTACCCGATTGGATTACTCAACGTTGTCCGATTTGTGATGGTCGGATGGAGTTCACGAACGAATTAGGCGAACTCCATCGGTGGGATGGCTGGCGCGTAGTTTCGCGCCAGTATGCCTGTACAGAATGCCTCTATCGGCGTAGTCGTGTGGAAATCAAACGATTTCCACAAGGAGATCAACATGAAACGCGTCCTCTTCATTGACGTCCGCAACGCCATCTGTAGCCAAATGGCGGAGGGATGGTTCAATCATCTCGCGGGCGAATTTGCGCGCGCCGAATCTTGCGGCACGATGCCGGCTCCATACATCAGTCTCCGCGCCGTCAAGGTAATGTCCGAAGTGGGAGTGAATATCGCCCGACACACCCCCAAAGGAATTAGCCAAAATATGCTCAACCAAGCCGACGTGGTTGTGCTGATTGGCAAAGGTATTTATCCCCACGTCTTTGCTCCCAATGCCATCTGGGACTTGAACGATTCTCCCGATTTGTCACTGGAGCAATTACGTGAATTGCGCGATCGCATCGGCGAAAAAGTCAAGACACTGATCCAAGAGATGCGCCAAGCCCATCAACGCGAGATAGACCTCCAGTTGCAATTACAGCAACAATTGCTGAACGAATATGCTATTCCGCTGTGATGATTTCTCAGCATTGCAATCAAAAACTTTGTAGAAAGGAGAAGAAGGAAAAATGTTCAAAACCAAAACACTCGTAGTGGGATTACTGATCTCGCTACTCGTTCTCGTAGTCGCGGCGTGCGCCACCGCGACGCCAACACCCCAACCTACGCCCACACCGCTCAAGGTCGTCGAGACCAAAGTGGTGGAGCAAACCAAAGTGGTGGAAAAAGTGGTGACGGCAACACCAGCGCCACTGCCCACTGCCACACCCGCCCCTAAAGCCGGTTCCATCTTGATCAACGGCGCGGGCGCAACGTTCCCGTACCCACTCTACTCGCGCTGGTTCTATGAGTACGCGTTCGTGGACACGACTGTGCGCTTCAATTATCAATCCATCGGTTCGGGTGGTGGTATCGCGCAGATCACGGCAAAGACCGTTGACTTTGGTGCCAGCGATGCCATTCTCACCGATGAACAGTATGCCAAAGCACCTGGTATCCAAATGATTCCGATTGTTGCCGGTGCAATCGTTCCGATTTATAATATTCGCGGCGAAGACGGCAGGGTCATCACCGATACGATTCGCTTCCCGCGCACCGCCCTTGTGGACATCTATCTGGGCAAAATCAAAAAGTGGAACGACCCCGTGTTGGTGCAAGCCAACCCGAACTTCAGACTGCCCAACAAAGACATCGTGGTTGTTGCGCGCGCCGACGGCTCGGGTACGACCTTTGCCTACACCGATTACCTCTCGCAAGTGAGTGCCGAGTGGAAAGAAAAAGTTGGTATGGGCACTTCGGTCAAGTGGCCCACCGCTCTCGGTGGTCGCGGCAATGAAGGTGTCGCGGGTACTGTGACGCAGAACGATGGTGCCATCGGCTATGTCGAATTCGCGTACGCCAAGCAAAACCGTATCCCCTTTGGCGCTGTACAGAACAAAGCCGGCGAGTACGTGCTCCCCACCGTCGAAGCCGTTCAATCGGCAATGGCAGACTTTGGGACGAATATGGGCGAGAAACTCGCGCTCTCGATTGCGGACGCGCCCGGTAAAAACTCCTGGCCCATCGCCTCGTACACCTACTTGTTGATCTATATGGATCAGACCGACTGCGTCAAGGGCAAAAAAGTGATCGAATTTATCAAATGGGGCTTGAGCGACGAAGGTTCTAAATTCGCTCGCGAACTCGATTACATCCCACTGCCACCAGCAGTTCGGCAAGCGGTGCTGGACAAACTGAATAAGGTGACTTGTCAAGGCAAGCCATTGTAGCCGTCCTCTCCATCCATATTTCTCCTCCTTGTGTCCAAATGGGAGCGGACTCCCCCACGCTCCCATTTGGCGCGTTAAGAAATGTAGGACAAGTTTGAAACTTGTCCTACTCAAAGGTGATGTGTATGACGAGTATCTCACTAATCCGCCAACGCGCAATGCAATCACGCTGGAGCGAATGGAAACGGCGTTTACAACACGGTGACATGCTCTATCGCGGTCTGACGATACTCGGTGCTTTTGCCGTGCTAGGCATCGTCGCGCTGATTGGGTACGAACTGTGGATGAACACGCCACTTCCGCGCGAGAAATTCGGCTGGCGTTTTTTGACGAGTATCGAGTGGAATGCCGTCACACAAGAATTTGGCGCGCTCCCATTCATCTTCGGCACGATTCAAACCTCGGTGATGGCACTCATTTTCGCTGTGCCCATCAGTCTAGGCATTGCGATCTTTTTGGCAGAACTCGCGCCAGAGTGGCTACGCCAACCCCTCGGCTTTATCGTCGAACTGCTCGCCGCCGTGCCGAGCGTCGTGTATGGCTTGTGGGGATTGTTCGTTTACATTCCCGTCTTTGTGCGTCCCACCGCCGAGTTCTTGCATGCCACGTTGGGTTTTTTGCCCCTGTTCGAGGGACCGGTGTACGGACCCAGTCGGCTGTCCGCATCGCTCGTTTTGACGATTATGATTTTGCCGACCATCAGCGCCGTGAGTCGCGATGTGTTGCTGGCGATTCCGAATTCGCAACGCGAAGCCGCGCTCGCGCTTGGCGCGACCAAGTGGGAAATGATTTGGCAGGTGCTCTTGCCGTACGGATTGTCTGGCATTCTCGGCGCGATCATCTTGGGACTGGGACGCGCGCTCGGCGAAACGATTGCCGTCACGATGGTCATCGGTAACAATCTCGATCTTTCGCCATCGGTGTTACATCCGGGCTATACGATGGCAAGTATCATTGCCAATGAATTCGCCGAAGCCACGTACGATTTGTACATCCAAGCCCTCATTCAAATCGCGCTCGTGTTGTTCGTGTTGACGCTTGTCCTGAATTCACTCGCGCGCCTACTGGTCTGGAGCGTAGCGCGACGCGTCCCAACGGAGATGCGCTTATGATTACGTGGAATCTTGCTCATTATCGTCGTCGCAAATTCGTCAATGCCGTGATGCTGACACTGTGCGGCATCGCCGCTTTGCTTGCTGTCGCTCCGCTGATGTGGATTCTCGCTTACGTGATTCAAGAAGGCGGACGATTCTTGAGCGTTCAGTTCTTTGTCGAAACGCCCACCCCCGTCGGTGTACCTGGCGGTGGTGTTGCTAACGCCATCGTGGGTTCAGCGATTGTCGTGGGAGTGGCGTGTGCCCTTTCGATTCCGATTGCGCTCATCGCCGCGATCTATGCCGCTGAACATCCAAACACACCACTGGGCGTCATCTTGCGTTTTTCGACCGACGTGTTATCGGGTGTGCCTTCGATTGTGATGGGCATTTTTGCCTACACGGTCATCGTGATTCCCCAAAAACAATTCTCGGCATTTTCGGGCGGCTTTGCGTTGGCAATCATTATGCTGCCGATTGTTTTGCGTACGACCGAAGAGATGCTCAAACTCGTGCCGCGCAGTCTGCGCGAAGGTTCGCTTGCACTAGGCGCGTCGGAATGGAAGACGATGCTCCAAGTGACCTTGCCCGCCGCAATCAATGGTGTAGTCACCGGCATTATGTTGGGCATTGCGCGCGTCGCGGGTGAAGCCGCGCCGATGATTTTCACCGCGTTTGGCAATCCATTCTTTAGTACCGCGCTCGATGAGCCCATCGCCACCTTGCCGCATATGGTTTACGTGTACGCGATTTCTCCGTACAAAGATTGGCATGCCAAAGCGTGGACAACTGCGCTAGTCCTCGTCGTGCTCGTCTTGGGACTGAACATCATCGCGCGCGTCGTCACGGCTTGGCAATTGAAACGGATGGGTTGGCGTTAACTTTGACGTATCCTTGAGTATGGAGTAAAATGATGATTGACGTATCTGTGACCCAACGTTCGGCTCCACCACGTATTCAATCGTTTATGCGCGCGTTGAGTGACAACACGCATCTCCACGAGACTGCCGAAACTGCTGTCAAGATGCAAGTCCGTAACCTGAACTTTTACTACGGCAACTTTCGCGCGCTGCTGGACATTCATCTCGATATTTTCGAGCATCGCATCACCGCGTTGATTGGTCCTTCGGGATGCGGCAAATCCACCTTGCTCCGTTCACTCAATCGAATGAACGATCTCATTCCCAACGCGCGCGCCACAGGTGAAATTTTGCTGGACGGCGAAAACATTTTGTCGCCCCAAGTAGATGTGGTCAACGTGCGCCGACGGATTGGGATGGTCTTTCAACGTCCCAACCCGTTTCCCAAATCCATTTTCGACAACGTGGCATACGGTCCACGCCTGCTGGGTGTCACGCGCAAAAGTGATTTGCAAGAAATCGTCGAACGTTCGTTACGCGCCGCCGCGCTGTGGGACGAGGTCAAAGACAAGTTGAATGAATCGGGACTTGCACTCTCAGGTGGACAGCAACAACGCTTGTGCATCGCGCGCGCCGTCGCCATCGAACCTGAAGTGATTTTGATGGACGAACCAGCGTCCGCGCTCGATCCGATTTCGACGTACAAAATCGAAGAGTTGATGCAACAATTGCGGCAACAGTACACCATCGTCATCGTCACGCACAATATGCAACAAGCCGCGCGCGCCTCCGATTTTACCGCGTTTATGAATATGACGCCCGAACGCGCCGGACGCATCGTCGAATTTGGACCCACGCGCGAAATCTTCACCAATCCGCGCCAGAAG
>JAOACU010000134.1 GCA_026417715.1 Anaerolineae bacterium
CTGTTCTGTCCGAGTGCGGCGGCGTAGAGCGGGATGGTGGCGTTGTCGGCAAGCGACGCGGCGAGTTTCATCTTGTCGAACAAGCCCATCTCTTGCGCGGTCTTGAACATCGGCACAAAGCCCGCGCCTGCCCACGTGACGATCCACGCCTCGGCGCCCGATTTCATAATCTTGTCGAGGTACGGCGTGAACTCTTTGGTGTCGAGTGGCGCAAAGACATCGTCAATCACGAACGTACCGCCCATCACCGTACAAGCATCGCGGAACGCGGCAGCGCCACCGTAGCCAAAGGAGTAGTCAGGCGCGATCTGCGCGAACTTTTTGTACTGCGTGGTCAGGTATTGGCACAGGTTGATGGCATCTTGATAGTTGTTGCGGCTGACGCGGAAGGTGTACTCGTTAAAGTCCTTGCCCGTGATGTCATTGGACGCGGCGGGCGCAACGATGAGGACTTTTTTGTTGTCACGCGCGATGCCTTGCAAAGTAGCAGTGCCACCCGAACTCACTGTGCCAACGAGAATGTCCACTTTTCTGACTTCGATGAGTTCGCGCGCAACGGTGGCAGTGGTGTCCACCACGCCTTTGTCATCGGCGATGAGGATTTGGAATTCGCAGTCTTCAACTTTGAACACATTGTCCTTGCCGGGCGCGCCAGCGAGCCATTCCCAGCCCAGCAAGAAACTGCGTTCGATCATCGCGCCGTATGCCGCGAGCGGACCACTCTTGTCGGTGATGAGTCCCACTCGGATTGGTCTATCGCATTTCAGACGCGCGGTGGCAGGTGGCTTGGTGGGTTCAGGGGGTTTAGTCGCTTCGGGTGGTTTGGTCGGCTCTGGTGCCTTGGTTGGCGCGACGGTCGGTTTAGGCGGCTCAGTCGGTTTGGGCGCGGGCGTGGGTGTAGGTGTGGCGCACGCCACCACAATCGCCATCAACACGACGAGCAACGCGAGAAGCGTAATCTTTTTCATTTGGTCTCCTCCGTTTGGTAATTTCAGATTGTAGATTTCAGATTGCAGATTGTTGTCCGCAAACCGAAATCTCGCGCTTTAACTTTTGCCTTGTTCACTTTTGACTTTGCTCCCACCTCCTTTCCGATTGTCATTTTTTCAACGCGATTTGTCAAGCGGATTGCTGACGTAGAAAACCCAGCACTAGACTATTGAAAACCCCTGCTTGCTCCCAACACAAGGCATGACCTGAACGCGGGACGATGACATACTCGCAACGCGGAATCTCGCGCGCGATGATGTCGGCATAGCGACGCGGCTTGAGCGCGTCTTCCTCGCCGACCATCAGCAGGGCTGGTGCGGTGATGCGATGCAATTCCGCCGTGATGTTCAGTTGTAAGAACGCTTCGCACAAATTGACCACTGCGTCGAAATCGAGCATCGCGTAGCGCGCGCGGGCTTGCTCCAACAGCGGCGCGTTCGCCGCGATCCAGCGTTCGCTAAAGTTGGTGGGATACGTGACGCGGAAGAACAACTCGGGGTCTTTGCGTTTGGCGGCTTCGATCCACGCTTGAATCGTTCCGCGCAAAATTGGGTCCACCTGACTGACGGTGGACGCCAGAATCAAACTTTGCGTCAGCGCGGGATACTTGAGCGCAAAGATCATACTCACTTCCGCGCCGTACGAAATGCCGCCGATGTGAGCGCGCGCGATGCCGAGCGCGTTCAACAGCGCGGCAAGATCGTCCGCGTGCAATTCCATCGAGTATGGCGCGCGCGGATGTTCGGATTGCCACTGCCCGCGACAATCGTACAGTAACAGGCGGTAATGCTTGGAGAGCACTGGCGTTTGGAACGCCCAACTCGCGGTGCTCATCAACACACCGTTCGATAGCACCAACACATCGGCGTCCTTGTCCCAGCCGTGTTGCTCGTAATAGATTTCGATTCCGTTTGCTAGAATCTTCGGCATTATTCTACGTCCTTCACCAGCACCAATGCTTCACCTTGACACACGATTTCGCCGCGCGCGTTGATGCAGGTCGTTCGCAGGTTGACCAATTCTTTTTCTGGACGTACACGCACGATTTCTACCGTCGCCGTGATTTCTTCGCCGATGAAAGCGGGCGCGAGAAATTGCAAGTGTTGTTTCAAATAGTTCGTGCCGCGTCCCGGTAATTGCGTGCCGAGCAGATATGAGAACAGTCCACCCAACAACGGCGCAGGTACGCGATCGGTTTTCGGCACGATGCCTGCCAATGCGGCGTACTCTGCCAGATCGGCTGACGTGAACGTTCGTTGCGTTGTTGCAGTTTGACCGAGTTGGAAATTTTTCATCGTAGGCGTAACACCGTTTCGCCTTGCAAACCGATTTCGCCGTTCGGGCGCGTGATGAGCGTCTCGACGCGCGCGGTCTGCGCGTTCAACTCCAACACGCGCGCGCTAATCGTAATTTCTTCACCAACGTACGACGGTGTGGGGAACATCAAATCTTGACTCATCGGCATCGCGTCGGGAAAATGCTTGGCAAGCACACCGCAGACGAGCGCGTACAAAAACATTCCGTGCGCGACTGTTCTGCCAAAGCGCGTTCGCGCTGAAAATTCAGCGTCAACGTGAATCGGGTTATCATCGCCGCTCAACACCGCAAAACGATTAAACTCGTCTTGGGTGAGTGTATGCTTTTCGGTGAATGTTTGTCCGACGGATAGAATCACAATTATCAAGTGGTTAGTGGTTAGTGATAAGTGGTCAAACTTTCTACTCACTATCCACTATCCACTACCCACTGTATTTCTGTTTCAACTCACCGCGATTCACCTTGCCCAGCGTATTGCGCGGCAACGCTTCCACAAAAACGACGCTCTTGGGAATTTTGTAACGCGCCAATTGCCCTTCGCAGAATGCGAGCAACTCATCGGGCGTCACGGTCATTCCGGGTTTGAGCGCAACAATCGCTTTGCCCACTTCGTTCCACTTGGGATCGGGAACGCCGATGACGCACACTTCGCGAATCGCAGGATGTTTACCCAGCACGGCTTCGATTTCGGCGGGATAGACGTTCAAGCCGCCGCTCTTGAACATTTCCTTCGAGCGACCGACAATGTAGGTGAACCCTTCTTCGTCGTGCAATGCAAGGTCACCGGTGTGAAACCAACCCTCGGTGAAGACTTCTTGATTTGCTTCGGGACGATTCCAATAACCGGCAAAGACATTGCCGCCGCGCAACCAAATCTCACCAATCTCGCCGGGTGGTACATCCTTGCCCTCGGGACTGACATAGCGCGCGTCGGTGAAGAACGCCGGTTTGCCGATGAATCCCAGTTGTGTGGTGCCGCGTTCAAAATCTTCCGGTTCGAGCATAAACGCGGTCGGCGATGTTTCGGTCAAACCGTATCCGCCGCCAAAGGGCAAGCCACGCTCGCGAAACGCGCGCACCACTTCGAGTGGACAACGATCACCGCCGTTGTAGAAATATCGTACCGACGACGCATCCACTTTGCCGAACAATGGCGACGCGAGGAGCATTTGCCAAATCGCTGGCACGCCCATCACCACCGTGACGCGTTCTTTTTCGATGAGACGCCAGGTTTCGTCGGGATCGAATTTACGCGGCATCACAATCTTTGCGCCGAGCAATAACCCTGGCAAGGTGAACAACCCTACGCCGCCAACGTGGACGAGTGGCAAAATCGTGAGCATTACATCATCCGCAGTGAGGCGCAACGGAATGATGTCGTTCATTGCGTTCCAGAATTGATTCGCGTGCGTCAACACCGCGCCTTTGGGTTTGCCCGTCGTGCCAGAAGTGTACACGGTGAGCAAATCCTTGTTCCAGGAAATCGGTTCCCCAGGTTCTACGTCGGATTGATTCGCGATCAAATCGGCATACGTGCTGCAACCAATTGGCGCATCACCCTCCAGCACGAACACTTTTTCGATTTGGGTCTGCTCTTTCAACGGCGCGATGTAACTTGCCTGCTCCGAACCGATGAACAGTACGCGCACGTTGCTATCCTGCATCTGATAGGCAATCTCTGTCGGCGTGAGCCGATAATTGAGCGAAACGACGACGATGCCCACTTTGCCCGCACCGAACAACAGTGTGAGGAACTGTGGATAGTTCATACACAGGACACCGATGCGGTCGCTTTCTTTCAATCCTAATGATGCGAGGGCGTGCGCGACGCGGTTCGCTTCGTGATTGAGATCACCGTAGGTGAATGTCTTTTCGGGTGTGACGAGCGCGATGCGTCGCGGATGCAGTTGCGCGTGTTTAGCCAGCCAATAACCGATGCCGTACATCGTTTCTCCAATTTCCGATTTTCGATTGCCGATTTCTGATTGCCCAATCGAAAATCGTCAATCGGCAATCGAAAATCAATTCACCGGTTCAAACACCACGAATGTCTTTTTGTTTTCGCCCTCGCCGCGCTCGATGAATTTTGCTTGCAAGGGCATTCCGATTTTGATTTGTTCGGGGCGGTTCACATCCACACTCAGAATTTGCGCGCTGATCTTGGGACCCTCCGCCAACTCGACGACGCCAACGCAGTACGGATTCTTGCGATCGTCCCCCGCCGCGATCATCGCGGACGTGCCGACGTACACAATCGTAAACGCAACGAGTTTGCCGCGCCCCGATAGTTCAACCCATTCCATATCCTCATTGCGCGTATCAGGAGCGATGGGTCGCGGTGGAAAGTAGATGCGACCATCAGCACGACTACGTGTGCCCATCAGTTTGTGTTCTGCCAAAAATTTGCTGTATGTCGCGTAGGTGAATGTGTTTTCGTTCATCGTATCATCTCCGACTTGATCAAAAAGTAGTGCTGAGAGCGTCAGTCTGAGGCGCGCTTGCGCCGAAGAATCTCTCAAACAACGGCAATGACGTTAACGTCTCTCGAAAATATGCACTACTGCCGTCTGTCCCGTGCCACCGACGTTGTGGGTGAGTCCCAAGTTGATGTCGCCGGGCAATTGGCGCGCGCCGGCTTGTCCGCGCAACTGTTTCCAAATTTCGATGACTTGGGCAGTGCCCGTTGCGCCAACGGGATGTCCTTTTGCCTTCAACCCGCCCGAGGTGTTGATGGGTCGCGCGCCCGTGCGCGCAGTCACACCTTCGGCGGCAGCGCGCCAGCCGTGTCCCGGCGCAAAGAACCCTAAATCTTCGGTGGCAAGAATTTCAGCGATGGTGAAACAATCGTGCACTTCGGCAACTTTGATGTCGCTGGGTTGAACGCGCGCCATCGCGTACGCTTGTTGCGCGGCAAGGCGCGCGGCGGGAATCGTCGTCAAGTCCGCGCGATCCGAAAGTCCTCCATCGCTGGCTTGTCCACTGCCGATGATGTACACAGGCGTATCGGTGAATCGTTTGGCGATCTCTTCGCTCACGAGCAACAACGCGGACGCGCCATCGGAAATCGGCGAGCAATCGAAGAGTCGTAGGGGCCAGGCAATCGGTGGATTGGCGCGGTCGTCGTGCAAGAATTCCATTTCGTCGTTCCACGTTGGAATCGGCTGACCTTTCTTCGCCGCGCTGGCTTTGCGCGCTTGCATAATGTCGGCGATGCGTTGACCGAACTGCGCCTTGTCGTTCAACGCGCCGTGTTCGTGATTCTTGATGCCAACGCGCATCAAGATTTCAGGTGTG
Organism: Anaerolineae bacterium; assembly: GCA_026417715.1. GTDB lineage: Bacteria > Chloroflexota > Anaerolineae > UBA4142 > UBA4142 > VGOB01. Next base: position 5,602 of record JAOACU010000134.1, read on the forward strand.
GCGTCGTAACGATCGAGATACGCGGTTGCCATCGCGGCATAGAAACCGGGAAACGTGAAACCAGCGGGGATTTCGTACAACGTATCGCCGGCAGTGCCGAGCACGTCGGTTACTTTTTCGGTAGGGAGCGCGGTCATCTTTTCGATGCCACCCACCAGCACGATGTCGTAGAGACCCGAGGCGACTGCCAAGATGCCTTGTCGTAATGCAACGCCACTGCTCGCGCACGCGTCTTCGATGCGTGTCGCCGGGCGCGGCGCGAGTCCGATCCAAGATGTCATCAACGGTGCGGTGTGACTTTGCCCTTCAAACAAATCGCTACTGCAGTTACCGATGTACGTCGCTTCGATGTCGCGCGGATCGAATCCCTTGTCCACCGAGGCGCACAAATCGCGGAATGCTTCCACGAACAGATCGCGCGTGGCTTTGTCTGGGAACGCGCCGAACTTGCTCATTCCCGCGCCCACGATGGCAACACCACGTCCGAGTTTTCGTTGTGTCATTTGTCCTCCTGTTTGAAGGGGTCAGGAGTCAGGGATCAGGAATCAGGGGTCAGGGTACAGGGCACAGTCTTTATACCTGACCTTTGAATCCTGTACCCTGAACTCCGAATCCTATACCCTGAACCCTGTCCCCTGAATCCTGTACCCTGAACCCCGTACTCCTGAATCCTAACTGAACCTTTGGCGTAATTCTCGCTTCAAAATCTTGCCCATCCCCGACATTGGTAGTGAATCGAGGAACACCACACTCTTGGGGACTTTGTAGCGTGCAAGGTGTTGTTGCATAAACGCGATGAGTTCTTCTTCGGTGGCAGTCATTCCCGGTTTGAGCACCACGCACGCTTTGCCGACTTCGCCCCATTTTTCGTCGGGCACGCCAATCACCGCGCACATATGCACGGCAGGATGTTTGTACAGCACGCTCTCGATTTCAACGGGATAAACATTCTCGCCGCCGGAGATGAACATATCTTTTTTGCGATCCACAACGTAAAAGTACCACTCTTCATCGTAGCGCACCATATCGCCGGTGTGAAACCATCCTTCGTCGTCGAGCATCGCGCGCGTCGCTTCAGGATTGTTCCAATAGCCCGAACAACGACTGGGTCCCTTGAGCACAAGTTCGCCGACTTGATTCGGACCAAGCGGCTGATTGTTTTCGTCCACCACGCGCACATCCACGAAAAAGTTGGGACGTCCGATACTGCCGGCTTTGCGTTCAGCGTCTTCGGGTGCGAGCGCAAACAAACCAGGACCAAACTCGGTCATTCCAAATCCTTGCTTGAAGCGAATGCCCTTGTCTTTGATGTATTGCTGAATCACCGGCACGGGCAACGGCGCGCCACCGCACGTGCAAAAGCGCAGACTGCTCAAGTTGGCGGTTTTGTAGTTTGGTGCTTGGAGCATCATTTGATACATCGTCGGCACGCCCGCGAACACAGTCACTTGTTCGCGTTCGATCAAATCAAGCACCAACGCGGGATCGAATTGCCGCACCAGAATCGTTGTGTTGCCAAAGACGACTTGGGATGACAGATACGCAAACAAACCGCCTGCGTGGAACAACGGATAGACGTTGAGGTAAATGTCGTCGTGATGCAAGTCGTGGATGACGGTGTTGAGCACGTTCCAACAAATCATTCGATGCGAAATCATCGCGCCTTTGGGCAAACCGGTCGTGCCGCCAGTAAAGAGCAAGCAAGCGATGTCTTCGGCTTCGAGCGATTCGCACGTAACGGGCACGGCGGGCGATGCTTGCAGAGTCGTTTCAAAGTGCAAACTACCCGCGATGCCGTCGCCTTCGATATGGAGATAGTGGCGTATTGCGTATTGCGTGTTGCGTGAGGCGTTTTCGATTTCAGCAACAGCGGCTTTGAAATCATCCGAGTAGATGAGTACTTTGGGTTGGGTCTGCTCGATCAAGCCGAGGTTTTCGCGCCAGTGCAAGCGCCAGTTGAGTGCAGTGTGAATCGCGCCGAGTTTCGCGCACGCGTAAAAGCAATCGAGATGTTCGATACCGTCGCGCGCGAGAATCGCCACGCGGTCGCCTTTGTTTACGCCTGCTACATCACGCAACCAATTCGCCAACCGATTGACGCGCGCGTTCCATTGCCGATACGTCAATCGCCATTCGGGATTTTTGCTGTAATCCACGATGGCAAGTTTGTCGGGTGAATAAATTTCGCGTCGTCCCAGATAGTCGCCGATGTACATCGTTTCCTCCATAACAGGGGTCAGGGGACAGGGGTCAGGGT
>JAOACU010000135.1 GCA_026417715.1 Anaerolineae bacterium
CGATTGCTGCGCGCGCGTTGCGCGCAATCGCGCCAATCTCATCGAACAGCGATTCATAGCGCGCGCGGTCTTGCTCCCACGCGCGACGCACATCGCCCACCGCGATCTTGGTCGGCGAAGCAATGCCGGTGTCTGCAATCGCCAGCGTGAACGCGCGCGCGACGCGAAATGTTTCGATGGGTTGTCCCCTGACAAAGTAGATGGGTTGCTCGAAGGCGATCACGGTGTTGTCAATCCCGCTGGGCGTACCGTGATGTAATTTTTCGGTTTCGTACGCGAGCGCGGCAATTTCCTCACGCGAGGGAAAGCGCGCGAAATAACGCGAAAGAGCACGCACAATCGCAACGGACACCGCCGCGCCACTGCCCAAGCCGCTTGCCAGCGGAATCGTCGAGCGAATCGTGACCGAAAAACCTTGCGGCGCAACATTCAGTTGCGCGCACGTCAATCGTACGATGAGTGCAAGTGGATCATCGGCAGGCGCGGTCTCCAAATCGTATACGCGTCGAACATCGCGCGCATCAATGACGACGCGCGCATCTTGGCGCGGTTCAATTGTCGCTTCAGCACGCACCTGAAAAACCGGCGCCGCAATCGCAGGGCGCGCGTACACGACGGCATGTTCGCCAAAGAGAATGATTTTGCCAGGAGCGGTAGCGGTAGGCAGTAGGCGGGAGGCAGTTGGCAGTTGGCACTTGACTGCCTCCTGCATCCTGCCTACCGCATCCTGAAATCACGGACCAAGCACATTCCATCGCCACGCCGCCGGTGGCATCGGGATTCCTTTGAGGAACAGCAAGTAGGGATCGTATCCAGCGCGCGCAAGAATGTTCCAATCGGTGAGCGATTTCAATTCGGCTTCGGAGTACACTTCGCGCATCGCTTGATACCAAGCGAGTCCGTGTGTTTTTTGATAGTGCCAGTACTCGGCGCCCAGTTTGTTCGTCTTCCAGTCCAAGTCTTCGCTATCGTTTGCCGAGATGCGTTCCCAACCGTACTGGCGCGCGAGTTCGGTGAAATCCACATAGAAACCGTATGGCACGGGCTTGCGTGTGCCTCCTTCGCCTTTACCGACAATCCAACGCGCGCGATAACTGAAATCCCAAGGCGCGTCTTTGAGCGGTTCGCCTTGCGTGCCATCTTGCGCATTGGCGCGCAGATACACGCGCCAGTAGGTTTCGCCATGCCGATCCTCGCGCACAACTTCGAGTCCACTGCTGATGCGCGCGTCGCTATAGTCGAGCCGCGTATCCACTGCGCGACCCGACTTGTGCCACGAAAGTGTATCGCACGTATTGTCGCAACGATAATCTATCGGGCGCAACAAATCGGAGACGGTAGCGAGAAAATCGTAACCGACTTCTTGTTTGACGCGCGCTTGCAACGCGAGGAGCGAATCGGCGACGCGACTATTGACTTTGCTCAATCCCGATTCGAGTCGAATGGTGTTGATGCGTCGCAGTTCGTACAAACGTCCACTGCCAGCGGGAGCCAAGTCGGGTTGTTCTTGGTAGAGCGTGTTGCCGTTGGTGAATTCACCTGTGCTTACGATTCCTTCGCGCGACCACGCGACCGAAACAGCAATTGTGGGTCCATTTTCGACGAGGCGCGGAATGCCACCTTCGGCGGAGACGATGTAAATGGGTTGGCGTGTGGGACGCGCGGAGACGAACGCAATCCATTTGCCATCAGGCGACCATGCAGGCGCATCGTCCCAGCCGGAAAATGTGAGACGGCGTGCGTTTTGCAACGCACCGTTCACAAAATCGGCAACGTAAATCGCGCGCTGTCCCTCGCGATCGGAGACGAACGCAAGTTTCGTACTATCGGGTGACCACGCGGGAGAGTGCTCGTCGAATTTGTTTTGGCTAAGATTGATGGCTTGGCATGGTGCTTTGCAATCGGCGGCAACGATGAAAATTTGTTTCGTGCCCGTGCGCCAACTAGTGAACGCGATCCATTTGCCATCGGGTGACCACGCGGGCGCAAAATCGTGCGCTTTTTCACGATCGGTCAGGTTGACGAGTTGCTTGCCATCGGCATTCATCACCCAAATATCGAGATCGCCGCGCGCGTACGATTCAAAGGCAATGCGCTTGCCATCGGGTGACCAAACAGGCGCGCCGTTGTAAATCATTCCGCGCGTGAGACGCGTCGCGTTACCATTGCCCTCCAGCGCCATCGTGTAAATCTCCCACGTTCCCTCGCGCTTGGATCGGAACGCGAGGGTTTTGCCATCGGGCGCAATCGCCGGGTCGCGCGCAGGCGCATAGTTCGCCGCGAGTTTTTGCCACGCGTGTTGATTCGGATCGGCGGCAAACAGCGTCCACTTGCCATCACTTTCGGCAGAGACGATGAGACGACCGCTAGGGAGGGAGATTAGAGATTGGGGGTTGGAGATTGGCTGAGGTGATGTGTATAGTGGTTCTGTCTCCGCGCTTGGTCTCGTTACTTCTTCCGCCGCGAAGGTGTTGGGAAAGGCAGGCGCGACAAGAACGAGTATGCTGAGTGTGATGACACCGAATAGAAATCGAAACGAAAAAACACGCATCACGGTTTGGAAAATCCTCAGGTTTTTCAGAGCACGATTATACCCGCGTTCTGGACACGCGTCAAACGATTTTGGGTAGTGCTACAAAAATAATGCTGGTCGCTTGTGGGTAGAAAACGGGGTAGTTGATCAAAAAGTAATGCTGAAAGTGTCATTCTGAGGCGCGTTTTTCGCGGTGCTGAGCGAAGCCGAAGCAAGAATCTCTCAAATGACTTTGCGAGACGCTTCGCTGCGCTCAGCGTGACAGATTGCCTTACCAGCATTACTTTTGTAGCACCACCGAAAACGGTAAGGGTTTGTTCAGACTGCACAGGTCTCGGAGACCTGTGCAGTCTAGAAACCTCTTTCCCCCAAGAGCGAAACCCTTGTTCATCAACTTGCGGAATAGATTTTCTGATGTTATAATGCTTACACACAGACCAGAGACAACCACTCTGGTCTTGTCATCTTAAACGCAGAGGCAAATTCGATGGGACCGTATCTGAACATTATTCAAATCATCATTTCGATTACCTTGATGGTGATCATTCTGTTACAAGTCAAAGGCGAAAGCAGTATGTTGGGAGGCGGTGGAGGAATCGCGCGCACGCGTCGGGGCTTGGAGCGGACTCTCTTCAACGTCACGATTGTTTTGGCAGTAATTTTCCTCCTCGTTTCCTTCCTCAGCGCGTTCTTTGGCGTGCGCGCCTAAGACCCTCTGAATGTTGGGTGAGCCATAGCCGGTGAAACATATCCGCTGGCAACTCTTGATTGCTCTGACAGGTGTGGCGCTACTTGGCGCCACCCTTGCCTACCTCGCGTTAGAAACATCCTTTGTCGCGTATCCCGATTGGGGTGGCACGTACATCGAAGGGATTGCGGGACGCCCCAGCGCGATCAATCCGATCTTTAGTCCCTACAACGACGTGGATCGCGATCTCGTCGCGCTCGTTTTCAACGGCTTGACGCGCGCCGATGAAAACGGTGTCCTGCAACCCGATCTTGCAACCCAGTGGACGATTTCGCCCGACGGCTTGGTTTACACGTTCACGCTTCGCGCCGATGTGGTGTGGCACGATGGCGTTTTCTTTTCCGCCGATGATGTGCTCTACACGATTCACGCGCTGCAAGACCCTGCCTATCCCGGCCCGCCTGACCTAGGCACGTTTTGGCGTACTGTTTCTGTCACGCGTGTAGATGACCTGACGATTCGCTTCCAATTGACCCAGCCCTACGCGCCCTTTCTCGATTACACCACAATTGGTATTTTGCCCGCGCACCTGCTTCAAGGTATAGCGGTTACCGACCTGATGGCGCATCCGTTCAATCGTCGTCCGATTGGCACGGGACCTTTTCAAGTGATCGAATCTACCGCCAGTCAAGTGATGCTGGAGGCAAATCCGCGTTTCTACGGTGGGCGTCCGTATCTCAATCGCATCATTTTGAAATTCTATCCCAATTACGAATCGGTCTTTGCGGCGTACACGCGCGGCGAAGTCGAAGGCATCGCGCGCATCTTGCCGGCGTACTTGCCCCAAGCGCGCCAACTCGATCGGCTCGACTTGAAGCACGCGCGTCTGGGTGGCTATTCGCTCATCTATCTCAACCTCAGCAAGCCGATTTTTCAGGACAAGGTGGTGCGCCAAGCGTTGTTGTACGCGCTCGACCGTCAACGCTTGATAGATGAAGTTTTGCAAGGGCAAGGTGTCATTGCGCACAGTCCGATTGGACCAAGCAATTGGGCGTACTATTCGCGCGTTCCCATCTACCCGTACGATGCACAACGCGCGCAAACGCTCCTCGATGGCGCGGGCTGGCGCGATTCCAACGGCGATGGCACGCGCGATAAAGATCGAATGGAACTGGCGTTCAACCTGATTACTCCCGACGATGCAACGCGCGTCGCGCTCGCGCAGGCAATCGCTCAACAGTGGCAAGCCATTGGTGTGCGCGCGACGGTGCAAATCGTTCCTACTTCACTGTTGGTGTCACAAATCTTGCGCCCGCGCCAATTCGATGCGGTGTTGTACGAATGGCGCACGTTGTCCAACGACCCTGACCAGTACGAGAATTGGCATCAAACCCAAGTGCCCGGCAGTACGGGACTGGGACAAAACTATACCGGTTTGAACGATCGCGACATTAGCGAAGCGTTGGAAACTGCACGCCGCACGAACGATCAGGGTAAACGCATCGAACTGTATCGTAAATTCCAAGAATTGTTTGCCGAACGCGTGCCCGCGTTGTTGTTGTACTATCCGATTTACACGTATGGCGTGGATGTGCGCGTGCAAGGTGTTACGCTGGCGCCGATGCTCACTGCAAGTGATCGTTTTCGCTATGTGACCAAGTGGTATCTCAAAACCAAGCGCATTGCCTTCAACGTGGGCGCCGAGGTGCCCACCCCCGCGCCCACGCCGACGCGCGCATTACCGCAACGATTACCGACTTCCAGCGTGCCCACACCGGCACCGTGAATCGTTTATGCCGAATCAACCGCCCATCTGCTCGTACGAAGATTCGTCTTGGCGCACCGAGTTTTGGCGCGGGCGTGAGTACGAAGATCGCGCCGAACGCATCGCGCTGGCGCGAATGTTACCGCCGCGCGGTGCGCGCTTGTGCGAAATCGGCGCGGGATTTGGGCGACTGGCTGAATTCTATCTGGGCTACGAACACATTATCTTGCTCGATTACGCGCGCTCGATGCTCCGCGACGCGCGCGAACAACTCTCCCAAAACTCACGCCTCACGCCGCACTTGCCACGTATCACGTTTGTCGTCGCTGATCTATACAACCTACCGCTTGCCGATGATGCACTCGATACCGCCGTGACTGTGCGTGTGTTGCATCACGTTGCGGACATCCCGCGCGCGTTCGCCCAAGTCGCGCGCGTGGTGCGACCCGCAGGCACGTATCTCACCGACTTTGCCAACAAGCGACATCTCAAGGCGATTCTGCGTTACACGCTCACGCGTCGCGCGCCCAATCCATTCACGCACGAACCGTACGAATTCGTCAAACTCAATTTCGATTTTCATCCGCGTTACATCGAAGAGCACTTGCGCGCGGTGAATTTCATCGTGCGCGAGCGACGCAGTGTATCGTTCTTTCGCCTCGCGCTCTTGAAACGCCTCGTACCCGTGCCGATTCTCGCCGCGCTCGACGGAATCCTCCAATCGCCACTCTCCAATCTCTACCTTTCTCCCAGCGTCTTTTTCCGCGCGGAGTCGTGCAAGCCCGGTGTATCGCGCCTTAACACGGCACTGTGGCGTTGCCCCGCTTGTCACTCGACCACGATTGTGTCCGCGCGCGACGCGCTCGTCTGCCAAACGTGTGAACGCGTTTACCCTATCGTAGATGGGATAATTGATTTCAAAGCCCAAATGTAGTATACTATCGCCACACTGTCTCACTGTTCAACTGTCTCACTGTCCCACTGTCCCACTGTCTCACTGTCTCACTCAAGGTGGAGGTTTACAATGAAACTATCCTGTTTGCAAGAAAACCTTGCCAAAGGTCTTTCGGTTGTGAGTCGCGCGGTGGCTACGCGCTCGACGTTGCCGGTATTGAGTAACATTTTGCTCTCCGCTGAACAAGGACGGTTGAAACTTGCCGCGACGAATTTGGAATTGGCGATTACGTGTTGGATTGGCGCCAAAGTGGATGAAGAAGGTGCAATCACCTTGCCAGCGCGCATTTTGAACGACTTTGTGAACTCGATGCCGCCCGAACGGATCGAGATGAACCTGAACGTTAAAAACCAGACCTTGCATCTGAAATGCGCGCGCTATAATGCCAACATCAAAGGGATTGACGCGCAAGAATTTCCTATCATTCCAACAGCGGGCGATGGTAAACGCATTTCTATCGAAGCGAGCACCTTGCGCGAGATGATCGAGCAGACCACTTTTGCCGCCGCCACCGATGAATCGCGCCCAGTGCTCACGGGCGTCTTGGCGAAATTCGAGAAAGACAAGGTGACGTTCGCCGCCGCCGATGGGTATCGCTTGTCAGTACGTTATGCCGCGTTGAGCGAACCCGTCGCATCGCCCATCAGCATCATCATTCCTGCGAAGGCATTGCAGGAGGTGGCGCGCGTGAGCGGCGATCAAGAAGACCCGATTGTGATTGCTGTGACTGAGAATCAATCGCAAGTCGTGTTCCAGTTAACGAACATCGAAATCGTCTCGCAGTTGATCGAAGGGCAGTTCCCCGATTTTGCGCGCATTCTTCCAACTTCGCACGCGACGCGCACCGTCGTCACAACGTCGGAATGGCAGAACGCCGTCAAAGCATCGTCAGTCTTTGCGCGCGAGGCGATGAACACCGTGCGTCTCAGCATCACTCCCGGCAACGAGATGGGCGCGGGTCGGTTGACGATCGCCGCGACCAGTGCCGAGTGGGGTGATCCGTCGGGGATATTGACGCAACGGTGGAGGGCGAGCCGATCGAAATCGCGTTCAACGCGCGCTATTTGTCGGATGTGCTGAATGCAGTGCACGCGTCCCAAGTGGTGATGGAAACCACCACCAGTTCTAGTCCCGGCGTTTTTCGTCCTGTGGGACGCGAAGACTTTGTGCACGTCATTATGCCGATGCATATCGGCAAATAAACACACGGGCGCACCATCGGTGCGCCCGTGTGTTTCTGTCTTTGCTTTAGCCCGCCGATGCGGCGGGTGCGGTTGAAAGATGCGGTCTGTGTGTCATTTCGAGGTGGCAAAGTAATCTTCCGCTGGGATGGAGATCGCTTGATTGTGCTCGTAGTGACACGGGTGTTTGCCGCCGAGATGCGCCCAACGACTCGCGCATCAGCCGCCTGCGCAGAGCGAAGCGGCGAATTCGCCAAGCGCGTGTTAGCAACAAAAGTCTGACTTTCTGAAAATCTTGCTAGCAGAGTGTAACTCTTCATAAACACGATCGGCAGGTAAATCCTCTCGTTCAGCAGCCTCTCTTGCCAATTGATCACACCGTTCGTTATCTGGATTGTCGTTATGGCTCCTAACCCAGCGAAATTCCACATTGTGATAACTGCATAGCTCCAATAGTTGCTCCCAAAGGTCGGCATTTTCAGCCTTTTCTTTGTTATTTCTCATCCAGTTGTTGGCTTTCCACTTTTGTGCCCAGCCTTTAGCGATGCTATTCACAACATATTGAGAATCGCTAAAAATCACTACATCAGACTTGCGCTTGAGTGCGCGTAGTCCTTCAATGCAAGCAAGAATCTCCATTCTGTTATTTGTCGTCAACCGAAAACCACCAGATAGTTCTTTTTTATGCTCCCTATATCTCAACACGACACCATAGCCACCAGATCCGGGA
>JAOACU010000136.1 GCA_026417715.1 Anaerolineae bacterium
AGATGTGTATAAGAGACAGGTGCAGGGTGGCTCGCGCTCCTCGTGCCACTCGCGCTCGTCGCGTTTGCGGCAATCGTCTTTGGCGCGCGACCGTTTCAAGGAATGACGCTCGATCAACTCAGCGCGACGAATGCCTTCATCGTTTCGCTGATAATGTTCGCGTTCGCGCTTGCCGCACTCGCTTACCTTGCACGCCGATTCACCGCGCCCGAGTTTGCGCGCGTCGTTGCCGTCACATTCGTCGGCGTACTTGTCGCGCTGACGATGCGCTTTGCCGCGCTCGCGGTGTACATCAATCCCGATGTTGCCACCGAAACGATCATCTACGCGCAAGGATCGCACGATAACGTGATTGCGATGCAAGAAATCGAAGACTTGTCGCGACGCTTGTGTTCGCAAGTGAATATTGCCAAAGCACAAAATATCCAATGCGACGATGGCAAAATCAAAGTCGCTTATGATGACGATTCGTCCTGGCCCTTTGTGTGGTACTTGCGCAACTATCGCAACGCGTTCTTCTACGGCTCGAATCCCAACGCAATGTTCGATGCGGTTGTCGTCATCGTCGGACCGAAAAACGAAGAAGCAGTCAAACCGTTCTTGGGCAACAAGTACATCAAACGCCAATACAAACTGATTTGGTGGCCCCTCGAAGGATACAAAGATTTGAGCGTCGAGCGCGTCATCGGCTACATCACCGATCCGCAACAACGCGCCGATTTGTTCAATGCGTGGTTCTATCATCGTTACAAGGAAAGCACCAGCCAGTGGCCCTACGTCCACAACTTTTCGTTTTATCTGCGCAAAGATGTTGCCGCGTTGTTGTGGAATTATGCTGGACAAGTTCCTACCCAAGTCACGATTGAAGACGAGTACGAAAAGAAATTTGTGCAACTCGCCGCGACACGCGCGTTGGGCACACAAGGTTTGGGCAATGCGCAATTCGTTTTTCCGCGCAACATCGCCTTCGATGCGCAAGGCAATTTCTACGTCGTGGATTCCGACAATCATCGCATTCAAAAGTTCAACGCGAACGGCGAATTCATTCTCGCGTGGGGTACGCGCAGTCCTGACAACATTGCACCACCACCGAGCACGTTCAATCAACCTTGGGGCATCGCGGTTGACAAATCGGGGAACGTGTACGTCGCCGATACGTGGAATCATCGCATCCAAAAATTCGATGCGAACGGAAAATTCTTGACGATGTGGGGCACCAACGGCGATACGCGCGGCATCGCGCAAGGTAATCCACTCTTGTTCTATGGTCCGCGCGCGATTGCGATTGATGCGCAAGGCAATTTGCTCGTCACCGATACGGGCAACAAGCGCGTCCTGAAATTCGCACCCGACGGCACGCCACTCGCGCAGTACGGCGGTGTGGGCGCAGAACCCGGAAAATTTTTAGAACCTGTCGGCATTGCGATTGACGCGCAAGGCAACATTTTCGTTGCCGACACGTGGAACTTGCGCATTCAAAAATTCGATGCGAATTTCAACTTTGTCGCCCAATGGGCAGTGCCCGCGTGGGAGAGCCAATCGGTGGTGAACAAACCGTACCTTGCGGTGGACGCGCACGGCAACGTCTTTGCTACCGATCCTGAAGGATCGCGCGTGTTAAAATTCTCGAACGATGGCGCGCTCCTTGCCGTCTTTGGCAGACGTGGCACCGACTTGTCGTCATTCAACTTGCCTACTGGACTCGCGTTCGATGCGCAAGGGAATTTGTACGTCGCCGATTCGGGCAATCATCGGATTGTGGTGTTCACCGCACCCTAATTTTAGATTGCAGATTTCAGATTGCGGATTTGCGATTTTATCAATCTGAAATCTGCAATCGGCAATCTAAAATTCAGTGAATCGTCGCCTCCTCACGTTCATCCTCAGTTTGTTTCTCACCGCGATTTTTCTCGCGCTCGCGCTCTATCGCGTCGAATGGGAAAAACTCGCGCACACGTTCGTCTCCGCCGATTATCGTTTGGTCGCGTTTGCCGCATTGTGTTGGTTGAGTGGTTACGGCTTGCGTACGATACGCTGGCAAAAATTTCTTGCACCCACCAAAACCATTTCGCTCGCGCGTCTCTTTCCCGTACTCATCATCGGCTTTGCGTTCAACAACCTGCTCCCCGGTCGTCCGGGCGAATTGGCGCGCGCGTATCTCTTGGGTGTGCGCGAGGATATGCCCAAGACCACCGCGCTTGCCACAGTCGTTGCCGAGCGTGTAGCCGATGGTTTGATGGTCGTCGTGTTTCTCGCGCTCGCGTTTGGCGCGCTCGTCACGTTACACTTGACCTTGCCTGCGGGCGCGCAAACGATGATCGCGTTCGCAGTGATGTTGTTTGGCGGCGCGCTCGTGGCGTTGCTGTTGTTACTTGCGCGCGCCGAGTGGGCACAGACGATTCTCGGCGCGCTCACGCGCTTTTTGCCGCGCGCCTTTGCCGCGCGTCTAGCAGGAATGTTGGACGCGTTCATCGTCGGCTTGCGCGCGTTCGGATCGCTGGGGAACGTGGTGACGATTGGCGCGTTGTCGCTTGGCGTGTGGTCACTCGATTCGCTTGCGTATTTCACGATGTTGACCGCGTTCGGCGCGCTGCCCGACTGGTCGCTGCGTGTTGCCGCCGCGCCATTGATGACCGGCATCATCAACCTGGGGATTATGATTCCTGCCGCGCCCGGTGGTTTGGGACCGTACGAAGCCGCTGGTGTGTTTGCACTCTCGACATTGAACGTGGATGCCACGCTTGCCGCCAGTGTCGCGCTCGCCGCGCACGCGGTTCAATACGTGATGATCACGGGCTTGGGCATCGTATTCGCGTGGCGCGCGGGTGTTTCACTAGCAATGCCGCGCGCGTAACGCTTGAATTTTTAACGAGACGCGACTATAATGCAATCGAAATTTTCGATTGCCGATTGCCGATTTTCGATTGGCGCACAATCGAAAATCGGCAATCGCAAATCTAAAATGACTCTGGGGGAACGATGAAACTACACGAGTATCAATCGAAAGCGATTTTTGCCAAGTATGGCATACCGATTCCGAATGGTAAGGTTGCATCAAACGCGGATGAGGCGCGACAGATTGCCGCGCAAATCGGCAAGCGTGTTGTCATCAAAGCGCAGGTGTTGGTGGGGGGACGCGGCAAAGCGGGTGGTATCAAACTTGCCAGCACACCCGACGAAGCGGAACAACTCGCCGATCAAATCCTTGCGATGAAAATCAAAGGTTTACCAGTTCGCAAAGTGCTGGTGGACGAAGCGATCAACATCGCCAAAGAAATTTATTTGGGTGTGGTCGTGGATCGCGCGTCGAAATGTGCAACGATGATGGGATCGGCGGCAGGTGGGGTGGACATCGAAGAAGTCGCGCGCACGACGCCTGAAAAAATCGTCCGCATCCAAATTGATCCTGCCTACGGTTTGATGGAATACCAAGCGCGCGCGTTGGCGTTTGCCGTCGGCATTGACAAATCGCTCGTGCGCGATTTTACCGCCATCGCAACAGGACTGTATCGCGCGTTTGTCGCTACCGATGCGTCGCTTGCCGAAATCAATCCACTCGTTGTTACGGACGAGAACAAGTTGATTGCCGCCGATGGCAAAATCGTCTTGGACGATAACGCGCTGTATCGTCATCCCGATTTGGAGCAACTGCGCGACATTGACGAAGAAACCCCCGAAGAGCAACGCGCGCGCGCAGCGGGCTTGTCGTACGTCAAACTCGATGGCAACATCGGTTGTATGGTGAATGGCGCGGGGCTCGCGATGGCAACGATGGACGTGATTAAATTTTACGGTGGCGAACCCGCGAACTTTCTCGACATCGGTGGTGGTGCCAAAGCGGACAAGGTCAAGACTGCGCTCGAAATCATCCTGTCCGATCCGAACGTCAAGTGTGTGCTGTTCAACATCTTTGGCGGCATCACGCGCGGCGATGAAGTCGCGCGCGGTATCGTCGAAGGGTTGAAAGGCGTACCGACGCGCGTGCCGATGGTTGCGCGCATCGTGGGGACGAACGCGGAAGAAGGACGACGCATTTTGCGTGACGCGAATATGATCACGGCGGAGACGCTCGAAGAGGGCGCGCAAAAAGCCGTTGCGGCGGCGCGGCAAGTGGGATAGATCGTTGGAGGATTACTCGTGAAACGTACAAAACAGAAAGGGACAGCCAAAGTGAATAGTTACACCTTTCTGATTATTCCTGCACCTCGGAAAAAATCTCCGCTAGAGGTCAAGAGCATAAACCTAGGTTTAACGAAGGCGGAGATTGTGCAATTTATTCGCGAGGGCAGGAAATTCAAGTGAGAGGTGTTGATGGACTTTTAACCAACGGTGCTATTTGATGAGTAAAGCGGATGGGCGATTGTGTCACGCTGAGCGCAGCGAAGCGTCTCGCAAAGTTGGTTGAGAGATTCTTCGCTCCGCTCAGAATGACCACTTGCACTATCAGTTATTAGTTTTGATGACACCAGTCAAATCGAAATTCAGATGGAAGCACCCGACTACGTAGAAATTTCACGACGACTTTACGAGGGGCAGACACTCGAAGAGATTTTTGAACGCGCCAAACAAAACTGGACGGAACAAGGTTGACTCAATGACACACAACTGGAATACGATTCGCGACGAAGTTACACAGTACTTGCAAGACCTGATTCGGATTGACACGACGAATCCGCCGGGCAATGAAACGCGCGCGGCAGAGTACCTTGCCAGCGTGTTCAAGCGCGAAGGCATCGAGCCGCTGGTGCTCGAATCGGCGCCGGGACGCGGCAACATCATCGCGCGCCTCAAAGGCGATGGACGCGCCGCACCGTTACTCCTGATGGTGCATCTCGACGTGGTGCCCGTCGAACCCGACAAGTGGGAACACCCACCGTTCGATGGCAAGATTGTGAACGGTTACCTCTGGGGACGCGGCGCGTTGGACACCAAACAACTTGCCGCGATGGAATTGATGGTGATGCTTCTCCTCAAGCGCGAAGGCAAGCCACTTGCGCGCGATGTGATTTTTATGGGCAACGCCGATGAAGAAGCCGGCGGCAAACTCGGCGCGGGCTGGATTGTGCAACATCACCCCGATTTGATTCGTGCCGAGTACGCCATCAACGAAGGCGGCGGCTTTGGCATCGAATTTCTAGGGCACAAGTTTTTCACCTGCCAAACCGGCGAAAAAGGCACTGCGCGTTTTACGATGCGCACGCGCGGTAGACCGGGACACGCATCGCAACCGCATCCTGACAACGCGGTGCTCAAACTCGCCGACGCGATCCAAAAAATCGGCGCGGCAAAATTTCCATTGCACGTCACGCCGACGGTGCGCGTGTTCTTTGAAAGCGTCGCGGCGAAACTCGGACAACCGTACGCAATGTTCTTGCGCGCGCTCCTCGATCCCAAACAGCACGATGCCGTGATGCCGCGCTTGCCGATCAGTGAGAGTATGCGTTCGATGATCTACGCGATGCTCCACAACACGGTCACGCCGACGATACTGCACGCCGGGACGAAAATCAACGTCATTCCATCGGTCGCCGAAGCGCAATGCGACGCGCGCCTGTTGCCCGGTTTTTCCGCCGACGATTTGTTGCGGGAACTGCGTCCGATTATCGGCAATCACGTCGAAATCGAATTTCAAGATAACACGCCGGGACGCGAAGCCGATCATCGCACGCCGCTCTTTGAGACGATTACGCGTGTGATGGCGCGTCACACGCCTGACGCGCCAGTGTTGCCCTATCTCGTCGTTGGTGCAACCGATGCGCGCCACGTGACGAAACTTGGTACGCGCGTCTATGGCTTTTGTCCAATGTTTGCACCGATGGATGAACTCGATACCGTGCACGGTCACAACGAACGCATCTCGATTGACAATGTGTTGTTTGGTACGCGTGTGTTGTATGATGTGGTCAGTGAATTTTGTAGCGATACGAGGTGAGGTATGGGTGAGACGAAATCGCGCGAGCCGGATTTTATTCGTGAAATCGTTACCGAGGAACTGAAACAAGGCAAATGGGGTGGCAAAGTGGTCACGCGCTTTCCACCCGAACCGAACGGTTACTTGCACATCGGTCACGCCAAAGCCATTTGCCTCGACTTTGGCATCGCCAAAGAATTCGGTGGACGCTGCCACTTGCGCTTTGACGATACCAATCCAACCAAAGAAGAAACCGAGTATGTCGAAGCGATCAAGGAAGATGTGCGCTGGCTCGGTTTCGATTGGGGTGAGCACCTTTACTTTGCCTCCGATTATTTCGAGCAACTGTACGAATGGGCAGTTGAACTCATCAAAAAAGGCAAAGCGTATGTGGACGATCTTTCGCCCGACGAGATACGCGAGTATCGTGGCACACTCACCGAGCCGGGCAAGGAGAGTCCGTATCGCAATCGTTCCATCGAAGAGAATCTCGATTTGTTTGCACGGATGCGCGCAGGTGAATTTCCCGATGGGTCAAAAACTTTGCGCGCGAAAATTGATATGGCATCACCGAACCTCAATCTGCGCGATCCGGTGATGTATCGCATTCGCCACGTTTCGCATCATCGCACGGGTGACAAGTGGTGCATCTATCCAACCTACGATTGGGCGCACGGTCAATCCGATTCGATTGAAGGCATCACGCATTCGCTCTGCACGATGGAGTACGAAGATCATCG
Organism: Anaerolineae bacterium; assembly: GCA_026417715.1. Lineage (GTDB taxonomy): Bacteria > Chloroflexota > Anaerolineae > UBA4142 > UBA4142 > VGOB01. The sequence continues at coordinate 6,652 of JAOACU010000136.1, forward strand.
TCCGCTCTACGATTGGTTCATCGAACAACTAGGGATTCATCATCCGCGCCAAATCGAATTCGCGCGTTTGAACCTGAGTCATACGGTAATGAGCAAGCGCAAGTTGTTGCAACTCGTCGAGGAAGGCATCGTTGCAGGTTGGGACGATCCGCGAATGCCGACACTGGCGGGCTTGCGACGACGCGGCTACACCCCTGAGGCGATTCGCGATTTTTGCGAGCGCGTGGGTGTGGGCAAAACGCAAAACGTCATCGAGGTTGCACTGTTAGAGCATTGCTTGCGTGAGGATTTGAACAAGCGCGCGCCGCGCGCGATGGCGGTGTTGCGTCCGCTCAAAGTCGTCATCGAAAATTATCCCGAAGACCGCGTGGAAGAACTCGAAGCGATCAACAATCCCGAAGACCCAACGATGGGCACGCGCAAAGTGCCGTTCACGCGCGAGTTATGGATCGAACAAGATGATTTTCGCGAAAATCCACCGCCCAAGTATTTTCGTCTTTTGCCCGGTGCCGAAGTGCGTTTGCGTTGGGCATACGTTATCAAGTGTGTGGGCGTCGTCAAGAACGAACGCGGTGAAGTGGTCGAGGTGCGTTGCACGTACGATCCAAACACACTTGGCATCAATCCCACCGATCGCAAAGTGAAGGTGACGATTCACTGGGTTTCGGCGCGGCACGCGCAACCTGCCGAGGTGCGGTTGTACGATAATCTTTTCCTCGTCCCCAAGCCCGACGAAGACGAAAACTGGAAAGCGCACATCAATCCCAATTCGCTAGAGCGTCTGACGAATTGCTACGTCGAACCATCGTTGGCAAATGCGGCGGTGGGCAGTCACTATCAATTCGAGCGCTTGGGTTATTTTGTCGTTGATCCCGATACGCGCCCCGGCGCGCTGGTGTTCAATCGCACCGTAACGTTGCGCGATACGTGGGCAAAGATCGAAAAGCAGTTGGAAGAAAAGTAGGACGAGTTTTAAACTTGCGCGCTCCGGTAGTGCTACAAAAGTAATGCTTGTAAGGCAATTTGTCACGCTGAGCCCTTCCTTACGTCAGGGTAAACTCCGCGAAGCGTCTCGCAAAGTGCTTTGAGAGATTCTTCGG
>JAOACU010000137.1 GCA_026417715.1 Anaerolineae bacterium
TTTTTCCTTCGGCAAGTCGTCGCACACTGTTCCTTCGAGCGCGAAGGCGTATGTCGGTTCGATGGCGAACGCCGCCACGCGCGCGCCGCGTGCGCCCACTTCTTCTTGCGCGGTGAACACACCGTACACATCGAACGGATAATCGCGTTTCAAAATTTCGACGAGCGCGGCGCAACCCGCGCGATCATCGAACGCCTTGCCTTTCACACAATCGCCATCGAGAGTCGCAAAAGTCGTCGCAAAAGTCGCGTAATCGCCCACCTTGACGAGTTCTTGTGCTTCGTCTTTCGACTTGGCGCCGATGTCAATCGTCATCGAGTCGCTGTCAACGACTTGATTGCGTTCACTCGGTTTGAGCAGATGAATCGGTTTAGCGCCGATGACGCCGGGAATTTTGTCCTTGCCGATGAGCACGGTTTTGCTCAACAGGACGCGGTCGTCAATGCCGCCGACTTTGCGAAAGCGCAAGTGTCCGTTCGATTCGTGATGCACAATCATCAAGCCAACTTCGTCCATATGCGCGGCAAGCATCACGCGCAGCGGTTTACGCGCACGCGCGCCGCGCGCTTTTTTGTACGCAATCAAATTACCCAACGTGTCCACACGATACTCGGTAACGTGGTTCTTGATCGCTTGAATCAGAATCTCGCGCACTTCGGCTTCGTTCCCCGAAACGCCGCGCGCGTTGGAAAGTTTTTCCAGTAGCATATCTTCCTCCGACGAATGACCAATGACGATAGTGATTAGTGATTGGTGATTAGTGATTAGTGATTAGTGATGCGTGATGCGTGATTTGTCAGCGGTCTTTCGTCTTTGGTCTTTCGTCTTCCGTCCTTCGTCGTTCGTCTCCCCACGCAGTTGCCGCAAGAACTTGTCATCGAGCGACGCGCAAAAGAGCGCGAGCAATCGCCCGATGCGTTCAACATCAGTGACGCACAACGTTTCGACGGAGGTGTGCATATAGCGCAAGGGAATGTCAATCAAGCCCGTGGGAATTCCTTCGCGCACGACTTGCATCGCCCACGCGTCGGTGCCGGTGGCGCCGGTGTATGCCGTCACTTTGAACTGAATTTCGTTCTTGCGCGCCACCTCGACTAACTTGTCGTGCACAAGTGGATGAATGTTGGGACCCATCGCGATTCCCATTCCGCTACCGAGCGGCACCGTGTTGATTTCGGTCGTGTTCGGTTGGTCGGCGTGGCTCACATCAATCGCAATCGCTACATCGGGATTGATTTGGAACGTGGAGGTTTGCGCGCCCTTCAAGCCGACTTCTTCTTGCACATTCGCAACCGCATACACGTCCCACGTGTGCTTCATCGTCGCGAGCGATTTCAACGCTTCGGCGACGCACACGACGGCGGCGCGATCATCGAACGCTTTGCCCGCGACGAGATTGTTTTTGAGTTCGACGATCTCGCGCGCGTACGTAATCAAATCACCGACCTGCACAAGTTCGCGCACGCGCGCGTCGGACATCCCCACGTCAATCCACAAATCGTTCATCGGGATTACCTTGTTGCTTTCGTCGGCAGTGAGTAGATGTGGTGGACGCGCGCCGATGATGCCGCGCAAGGGTCGTTTGCCGTGCACAATCACTTCTTGCCCCAAGAGTACGCGCACATCGAACCCACCGACTTGGGTAAAGCGCAAGAAACCGTCCTTGATGTCCGTCACCATCAAGCCGATTTCGTCTATGTGTCCTTCGATGAGGACTTTGCCTTTCTGGGGCGAGGAATTGACACCGCGTTTGAGCGCGATGACACTACCCATTGGCGTCACAGTGATTTCATCGGCGTACGGTTTGAATTCAGCGATGACCATTTCGCGGATTGCGTGTTCGTAACCTGAGACGCCGTGCGCCTCTGAAAGTTTCTTCAGGAACTCTTTTGCCAACACCGGCATACTCCTGTTTACAAAAGTGCCGCCATTATAGCACGATGAGCCCAAGTGTCAATTGGTTGCGCGAAAAATTAGCAGGGCTGGTGCAAAGTCTATTGACAGGCGAATAAATTCACGCCAACAACTACCCGAAGCCGACCTGCGTCGGCTAATTTAGCCCGCGAAGGCGGGCTTGGGGTCGTTGTCGCGGCGACTTCGAGTCGCCAACAACCGACTTTGCACCAGCCCTGTGGGACACGCAACTAAGGTTGACGAATCCGCCAAAAAACTATACACTTGGGGATGAGGTAACGATGTTATCCCGTTGGCGTATCGGCACAGCGTTACGTCGCTTGTTCACGATTGCGTTCTGGTTGAACTTGAGACTGACGACCAAAATGACCTTGATGGTGGTCGTCGGTTTGACCGCACTGGTGGTGTTCTTTGGCTGGTTGGGTGTGAGCGCCACACAGCAGAATACCGCGCGCGCGTTGCAAGAACGCGTCATTCTCGCGCAACTCGTTGCCGCGCACACCGACTATGCGCTCGGTAATGTCGAAACGTTGCTGCAAGCGGCGGCACGGTATCCGCATCTGCTTGACCGCTTGGAAGAAACGACTGATGTTCTGCGGAATACGCGTATGCAGTCGGGATCAATGTTTCGCCAAGTGCTTTTGCTCGATGATACGAATCGGGTGCTTGCCGCCGATCCGTCTTGGGATGCGCGCGAGGGATTTGTAATCGGCTTGGAACGACGGTATGAATCGTTTGCGGTGGATGTAGCCACTGTGGGACGCGAATCGGCAGTCGTCGCGATGCTACCCGCGCGTGCCGCGTCAAAGCAAGGGCACATCCTCTTGCTTGCCGTACTCGATTTGTCCGCGCTAGAAATTAGTGTGCCGCATGCCGTGACGTTGGGAGAGACCGGGTATTTGGAAATTGTAGATGCGCAAGGACGCATTGTGCTGAGTACGCGTCCGACCCAAGTTTTTACCTTGGCAGATCACGGCGCAAGTCTAGCGGCAATGATTCGTGAGGGTAAGAGCGTGGTAGCAAACTGTTACAGTTGTCACGTCGCTATTTGGGATACGGAGCGGGCAACGGAGGTGATCGCTTTTGCGCCGATGAAACGCGCGCCGTGGGGTGTCGTCATTCGCCAAACGGAAGCCGAAGCGTTTGCCCCGTCGCGACAGTTGCAAGGGCAAATCGTTTTCATCGGTGTTCTCTCGGTCATTGGTGCGGTGGTGCTGGTGTGGCTGACCACGCGCAGCGTGATTGCGCCAGTGCAAAATCTGACGCGCGCGGCGCAACGCATCGCACACGGCGATTTGGAAACGCCGGTGCGTATCGCGCGCGGCGACGAGATTGGTTTGCTGGCGCGTTCCTTCGACGAAATGCGCGCGCGTTTACAAGCCAGCATTGCCGAAATCCAGGCATTGAATCGCGATCTGGATCGGCGGGTGCAGGAACGCACGCGTGAACTGGCTGCGCTCAACGCAGTGGCGATGGCAGTGGCACAACCGTTGCATTTGCGCGAATTGTTGCACCAAGCCCTGACCCAAGTTTTGCGTGTGACCCAAGCCCAAGCCGGCGCCATTTTCTTACTCGATGAACAAACGCGCACGTTGGTTTTGTCCGCGCAATCTGGCACCTCCGAACAAGCCGCACACGCCATGCGTGAATTGCATCTGGACGATAGTGCGTGTGGAGGTGTGATTGAGAAAGGTCATCCGGTCGTCGTTCCTGATCTTGTGCATTATCGTTCAGTCGCAGGGCGCGTGTTAGGACAAGCCGGTTTGCGTAGTCTGGTGCACGTGCCACTCATCAGTCGCGATGTGGCGTTGGGAACAATGTGCGTGGCAACGGGATACCCGCGCGAGTACAAACCCGAAGAACTTGATTTGCTGATGGCAATTGGAAGTCAGATTGCGGTCGGCATCGAAAACGCGCGCTTGTACGACGAGTTGGCGCGGCGCGAACAACTGCGTGGCGAGTTGTTGGAAAAGGTCATCACCGCGCAAGAAGACGAACGCAAGCGCATCGCGCGCGATTTGCATGACGATACCAGCCAGTCTCTCTCCGCGCTGATTTATTCGCTCGAAGCGTTAGAAGCGCGCTGTACCGATCCAACGGTGCACAATGCGCTTGCTACGATGCGGCAGCGCGTTGCCCAGATTCTCGATGGCATTCACAAATTGATTTTCGATTTGCGTCCCAGTATGCTGGATCACTTGGGTTTGTTCGTGGCGTTGCGCTGGTATGCGGAAACGCATCTGCAACCGTTGGGGATGCGCGTGCATTTGGAAGAGCATGGCACCAGCCGACGCTTGCCTCCCAAGATGGAGACCGCGCTCTTTCGCGTGGTGCAAGAAGCCATCAACAACATTGCCAAGCATTCCGGGGCGCGCAATGTCCGGTTGAATTTTGATTGCTCGAATGGAGCAGTGCAAATTGATGTGGAAGACGATGGTATTGGTTTTGATTTGAATGAAATGGCACAAATGGTGGATTTGCGGCGTGGCTTGGGCTTGGTAGGAATGCAAGAACGCGTGGGCTTGCTTGGTGGAAAAATCACCTTGCTTTCCTATCCTGGTCAAGGCACGCGCATTTCGATTCGTGTGCCCTTGGAGGAGTGATGGCGAAGATTCGCGTCGTGTTGGTGGACGATCACGCGATTTTGCGCGAGGGCTTGCGCACACTACTGGCGTTGCAAGACGATATTGAAGTCGTGGGTGAAGCAGGTGATGGTGCCAGCGCGTTGGAGTTGGTCGCGCGTGTCAAACCCGATGTGGTGTTGATGGATGTGGCGATGCCAGGAATGGATGGCTTGGAAGCCACACGTCGCATCAAGAGTGAATTCCCGGATACGCGCATCGTCGTGTTGACGCAACACGATAATCGCGAATATGTGTTCTCGTTATTGCGTGCGGGTGCGGTCGGCTACATTCTGAAAAAATCGGGTGGTGCGGAGGTGATCAATGCGATTCGGAGTGCCTACACGGAAGGCGCATTCTTGCCGCCCAGCATCGCGCGCGAAGTGATGGAGCGTTTTATTCAACGCCCGCCCGAAGAAGGCAAGCCACGCCTGACGGAGCGCGAAAAAGAAGTGTTGCGGCTCATCGCCGAAGGCAAGACGAACAAGGAGATTGCCGAAATTCTGTGCCTGAGCGTCAAGACCGTGATGGTGCATCGCACGAACATTATGGAAAAGTTGGATATTCACAGTAGCGCCGAGTTGGTCAAGTATGCCATTCGTCAAGGGTTGGTGAGCGTCTAGGGCGCGTAGGGCAAATGGAATCAGGATACGGCGAATAGCAGAGTGCTGTTCGCCGTTTTTTCTTGTGCGGGTCTGGTTAAGATATGGTAAACACCCTAGCCAAAATAAGGTCGTTTCCTTATATGACTTGAAGCCAAAAATCGTATAATTGAAAGGCAGAAATCGCCAGAGTGCTATGGCGTTCCCCTAACACGAGGGTGTGTGGGGGTATGTTTGTGTACCGCTTGAGGAAGGCAAGAAACGGTATGCCCGTGCTGGAAGGGCTACTGATGCTTCTGTGGTCTCCAAAAACGCTCCAGCAAATTCCGTGAATCAGCCCAAAGCATCCGCGCGCGCCGGGTGTTGTCGCATCGCGGCGGGCCAGCGCGGCAACAGAGAACAGGGCTGATAAAAAGAAGGGAGGTCGTGCGACAGAAGACAAACAAGTTGATTCATCGCGCTGGATTCTCCACGTTCCTTTACACAGGTTTTTAGTACACGCGTTAATCTGATTAGGAGGTCACGATGAACATTGACTGGTCTAGTCTGTGGAAGAAAGAAGACTGGCTAGCCGTCTGGCTTGCTTTTCTCATTATGGCACTAGTCGTGTTTGGCGTCTGGGCAGTACAAGTACCGACCTATCGCTGGACAACCGATCCGGAGTTGGCGGGCTTTTTGGACAGCAAGGCGGCTGATCTGGCTCAGTTGCGCAAAGACGCCGAGGCGAAAGGCGAAACCAAGTTGGTCACCGAGTTGAACGGCTTGCAAGACGCCATCAAGAAAGCCGATCGCGCGGCGATTGCGTCGGCGGCGGGTAAGGTGGATACTGCCTCCAGAGATGTCAAAGACAGCAAACTCAAATCGGCGGTTTCCACTTTGGCACGCGACATCCGCACTCAGGCGCGCGCCGAGTTATCGGCAGTCTTGTCTTGGGACAACATCCAGAAAATCCTCATCATTGGAGTAATTTATCTGGTGTTGGCATCCATCGGTATCGTGCTCAAAGGTGGCAACATCCGCCGCTTTGTCCTGGGCTTTCCGATCGTCTTTTTGCTCGCGGTCTTGGCGCAGTTCCTCGCCGGCAACTATAGCTCTGGCTCTTGGGGCTTGGAGTTTGTGTTGTGGGCGTTGATCTTGGGTCTCTTGGTGAGCAACACCATCCGACTGCCCGCGTGGATCAAAGAAGCCGTCCAGACCGAGTACTATATCAAGACCGGTCTGGTGATCTTTGGTGCCTCGATCTTGTTTAGCGAGATTGTATCGGCTGGTGCGTTGGGATTGGTGCAAGGGCTTATCGTCATCAGTACGGTCTGGTATGTGGCGTACTGGCTCCTGACCCGCATCTTCAAACTGGATGAAGAGTTTGCCGCCGTGATGTCCAGCGCGGTCGCCATCTGCGGCGTGTCGGCGGCGATTGCGGCGCACGGCGCGGTCAAGGGCGATCCAAAGAAACTGAGTTACGTCACCTCGCTCGTGCTCTTGATCGCGATGCCGATGATGATTCTCCAGCCAGCGTTTGCCAAACTTGTGAACTTGCCTCAAGCCGTTGCGGGTGCCTGGATGGCAGGAACGATTGACACCACCGCCGCTGTCGTGGTCGCCGGCGCAATGGTCGGTGAGACGGCGATGAAGTATGCCTCCATCCTCAAACTGACACAGAATGCGCTGATCGGCGTCGTTGCTTTCATCTTGGCAGTGATCTGGACCTTCAAGGATCGCGCGCGCGCGGAGAAAGAAGGTAGACCGAGTGTGATGGAAATCTGGTATCGCTTCCCCAAGTTCGTGCTCGGTTTCCTCGTGGCGTCTATCATCTTCTCCTTCTTCGTTGATCCCGCCGTCGTGACGGCGACGCGCGGTATGTTGTCGCACTTGCGCGTGGTCTGGTTCGCGCTGGCGTTCGTCTGCATCGGTTTGGATACGCGCTTTGCCGATCTGATCAAGACGGGTGGCGGCAAGCCAGCATTGGGCTTTGTCACCGCACAACTCTTCAACATCGCTTGGGTCTTGTTGCTGGCGTATCTCCTCTTTGGCGGACTCTTCTTCCCACCGCCGTTCTAGGATGCCGCGCACAATGTTGTTGAGGTAGTAGTGTAGTCCGAAAGTTTGATCCCTGCCCTCTACCTCTCCTTGCGGTCTTGTGAGAGGTGGAGGGCAAGTTTTAAAGTGTGTCAACTGGAGGTGTATCTATGTCGCATTCGGAAACTCCGTTGCTCGACGAACTGGAAAAGGGTCCCTGGCCCTCGTTCGTCAAGGATATGAAACAGGCGGCGGCAAAGAAAGAAAACGCGCGCGACCTGTTGCGGCAGTTGGAACAATCGTTTGTGGACAAAATCGGTCACTGGAAACATGGTGGTATCGTTGGTGTCAAGGGATATGGCGGCGGTGTCATCGGTCGCTATTCCGATATTCCCGACAAATTCCCCGGCGTCGAACACTTTCACACCATGCGCGTCAATATGCCCGCAGGGTGGTTCTATACAACCAAAGCACTGCGCGCCCTCTGCGATGTGTGGGACAAGCACGGTAGCGGCTTGACCAACTTTCACGGCGCGACCGGCGACATCATCTTGCTTGGCACGTCCACCGATCACTTGCAACCTTGCTTCGATGATCTTGCTGAAATTGGTTTCGATCTCGGTGGTTCCGGTCTGTCTCTT
>JAOACU010000138.1 GCA_026417715.1 Anaerolineae bacterium
AAATTTGATGGTTGCGCTGGAGACCCATCCACACGTGATAGATCGCGTAATCCTCGAACGCGCGCGGCGGCTGGTCGTTGACGAGCGCGCGCTCTTGCGCGATCTCATCAAGACTGCGCCGCTGGAACGCGCGCGCCGCAACGCCGAGACGCTGTATCAACTTTCTGAAACGTGGCTTCCCCTGATCAATCGGTTGCTCGATCAAGCGCGTTAGAGGACGGAGGACGAAAGACGAACGACGGAGGACGAAGGACAAAAGTATGCTAATGGCTGTCGGTGGTCAGTCGCGCGCGTGACGAATTTTCCGAATGTGAATATAATTACGGTATGACCATCGAAATTCGTCGGATGGAACGTATTCTGGCGATCAGCCAAGAACTGATTTCCACCTCCTCGCTCGAAACCATCCTGCACAATATCGTCCAAGCCGCTACCGAATTGACGGACTGCGAGTCGGCGGCGATTCTGCTCTTGGACGAGAACACACCCAACACCTTGCGTTTTGCCGCTGTCGCGCTGTACGAAGATCGCCTGTTCGATATTCCTGTACCGATTGACGCATCCATCGCTGGCGCCGCGTTCATTCACGATCAGCCCATCATCGTAAACGATGCGCAGAACGATCCTCGCTATTATGCACGCGTGGGCGATCTGATTGGCTATCACGCGCGTTCGCTCCTTGCTGTGCCACTCAAATTCCAAGATCGTAAAATCGGTGTACTCGAAGCGGAAAACAAAAGGAATGCTCAACCTTTTGATGAAACCGATGCACAGGTCTTGACGGCACTTGCAGTCCAAGCCACCATCGCCATTGAAAACGCACGCCAAGTGACGCGATACAAACAACTGGCACAAAGTGAGCAAGCCGAGCGCCAGATGGCAGAAGCGCTCCATCAAGCCAGTAGCGCGTTTAGTAGTACGCTCGATTACGATCAAGTCATTGACCGCATCCTCGAACAAGTTGGACAGGTGATTCCCCACGACACCAGCAATGTGATGATCATTGAAGAAGGAAACCTTGTGCGTGTGTTTCGTGGGCGCGGTTATGCGCGCTTTGGTACGTTGGAAACACTGACAGAAACAACGTTGGATATTGCCCGCGTGCCTATTTTTCAAAAAATGCGCGTTACGCGTCAACCGGTTGTCGTGCCCGATGTCACCCAAGAGGCGGACTGGGTGTATTCACGTCCCGAACACCAGTGGATCCGCTCGTATGTCGGCGCGCCGATCATCATTGGCGATCAGGTGATTGGTTTCTTGAATGTGAACAGTGCGACCGTCAACGCGTATGGTCAGATTGATGCTACGCGATTGCAAACATTTGCCTATCACGCCGCCGTCGCAATTGCCAATGCACGACTGTATCAGCAAGCGCAAAAAGAAATTACAGAACGCATCCAAGCCCAAGCCGCGTTACAACAAGAGCGCGATCATCTGGAAGAAATCGTCCAAGAACGCACCGCCGAACTGCACCAACTCGCCATCACCGATCCATTGACCGTCACCTTCAATCGGCGTCATTTTGCCATTCTGGGTGAGCAGATGTTCCAGCACGCGCGACGCTATCAACATCCGCTCGCCGCGCTGATGCTGGATATTGATCATTTCAAGAAGATCAATGATCGTTACGGTCACGCCGTCGGCGATCTCGTGTTGAAAAAGTTGGCAGAGTATCTGCACAATAATTTGCGCGCGGCAGATGTGTTAGGTCGTTACGGTGGTGAAGAGTTCGTTGTCCTGATGCCTGAAACCGATTTGAAGACAGCGCGGCAAATCGCTGAACGCTTGTGTCACGGTATTCGCGCGCTGACGACAGACACCTTGCGTGGACCATTGCGTTTTACCGTGAGTATCGGTGTAGCGGCACTCAACCCAACCCATGACGCGACGTTGGATGAATTGATTCAACGCGCCGATCGAGCGATGTACGCTGCCAAACAACGGGGGCGCAACCGGGTTTGTGCATACTAGACATTACGCGGAATGATTTACGCTCGCTACGAACACAAAGGTCACAAAAAATCGCGTAAACTTTAAAAACAAATTCGGGGACGCTCTAACGACCGTCCCCGAATTGTTTTTCGAGTATCTGAACCGCTTGTTCGGGAGTCTCGACGATCTGCAACACCTCGATTTCATCCTCCATCACGACTAAATGCTCGCGCAGCGCGCGCAAGACGTGCGCCCACGCGTGACCCAACAACACGATGGGTTTACGTTGCCGCGCATCAATCTTGGCAAAGTTCCACACCAACGCGAATTCCGCCAGCGTCCCCATACTCCCTTTGAGCACGATGAACGCGTCCGCGCGTCGTTGCATCTCGCGAATGCGCGTGTACAAATCGGGTGCGACGAATGTTTCATCGAGGTATGGGTTGGGCGTCAGTTCGCCAAACTCGCGCGAGAGCATTCCGATTGTACGACCGCCGGCTTCGCGCGCGCCGCGCGCCGAGGCTTCCATCGTCCCTTGATAGCCACCATTCATAACCACAAAGCCGTGTTGCGCCAAGAGTTTGCCCAGCGCGTACGCTTCGGCGTACTCGGCACTGTGCGTGGGCACGCGCGAACTACCAAAGACAGCAACGATACGTGGTCTATTCGGGGACACGGCGCAACTCCTCAACATCGGTAGCAGATGCACCAAACATTTCGAGCATCGGCTTGAGTGTTTCTCCTTCCAAAAATTCGGTGACGGCTTGCTTTGCCGCATTCAACAGACGTTTGTCCAAACGCTGACTGTAGTGTTCGGCAAAATCTACAGCGGCTTGTTCCAAATCTACATCCTGATTCTGTTCGTGCAAAAAATAGTGATGGTCGGTGATCCAGAGATACAAATCGGCTTCGGTGCGATTCGGAAAATCGTTCAGGATGTTGTGCTCACGAATTGCTTGCACGACGGGCAAGTACACATTGTCGTACCAACTTGCCACTGCCTCTTCCCACGCGATTTTGCGTTGGCGCTCTTCACCGAGAAAATAACGATGCACCGCGATATGCTCGATCAAGCGCGCGTAACTGCCCGGTTCCGAGAATCGAATGTTGTGATCGGGGCGCAGTTTATCGAGTCGCGTCTTTTCGATGAAATCGGCGTACTCGCCAACGATTTCCAAATCGGCAACAGTAAGGTCGGGAGTAATCGGCACGCGCGTCTTGACCTCGATGACTTCGGCTTCGATGAACTCTTGTCCTTTTTCGCGCGCGACGCTGATGCGATGATGCCCATCGCGCACAAAGTATGCATCGCCGACTTTGTACAATTGCACTGGCGGCAAGTGAATGTCCTCGTACCACGCTTCGTCCACCTTGCGCCAGCGCGCTTGGATGCGATCACTTGTCGGCAAAAACGCACGATCGAAATCGTGAAAGCGCAAAGTCGCCGTGCCGATGATTTTATCGAGCGGAACAGTTTGCACGCCGCGATAACTTTCACCCAACGTCTTGAGCGAACGTTTGACTTGCTCGAATGAAACGAGTTCGTTGGGACGCCGCGAAAACATCGCGGCGATTTCGCGCCAGAACGCCTTGCGCCGCGCTTTGTTAAAATCGGCAATCGTTTTTTGAGCCAAGTTATTCATCGTTCCTCTTTGCGACGCGATGCCACAATCGGAATGTCGAGAATTTTGTAACCCACTGTGTTGACAATCGTCGTTGCACCGCGCGTCGTGATCGTTTCGGTGCGTTTGTCGTAGATGTGCGTGTGACCGTGAATCAGATAGCGCGGTTGATAATGTTCGATGAACCAACGAAACGCTTTGAAACCACGATGCGCGTAATCCGCGCCATCGTGGATTTGGTACGGCGGCGCGTGAGTAATCAGCACATCGAGGTAACGACCATAGCGCGCCTTGTTGAGTAACAACGCGGGTGTGAGTGCGGCAATATGCGCGCGCATTTCGTTTTCGGTGTACTGAAAATGCGGTTTGCTGTTGTAGCGTTGCGCGCCTTCCAAGCCGGCAATCAGCAAACCCTTGTATTCCACCACGCGCAAATTCACATTCTCGCCACCTTCGGGAGGACGTTCGGCGTTATCGTGATTGCCGAGCACATAGAACATCGGCACATTCAGCATCGAAACGAGATACTCCAAGTACTCGGCGGGCAAATCACCGCACGCCAAAATCATCTCCACACCTTGCGCGTATTCGCGCACGGCAGGAGTATGCAACACAGGAACGATTTCGTCACTGACCGTGAGCACTTTCATCGTGCATACAACACAACGCCCCGATTCGCGCGAATCGGGGCGTACTCTCACATTACTTGAACGGTACCTCAACGACTCGCGCGGCAATTTCATCGAACAGGATTTTGATTTCACTCTGCACGCGCGCAATCAAATCACTTTCCGAGACGATGACGCTTTCGGCACGGTCACGTCGTTTCATTTCGATTCCACCGGCTTTGAGCGATCTGCCACCGACAGTCAGACGAATCGGCACGCCAATCAAATCGGCATCGGTGAATTTCACGCCGGGACTTTCGTCACGATCATCGTACAAAACTTCGATGTTCGCGGCGATAAGACGTTGATAGATTTGCTCCGCGACTTGATTCACCGATGCATCACCACCGCTCAACGAAACGAGATGCACGTGATACGGCGCAACGGTGATCGGCATAATCAAACCGTGTTCGTCGTGATGCTCTTCGGCAACGCACGCGAGCAAGCGTCCCGACCCGATGCCGTACGAACCCATCACGATGGGTTTTTCGGTGCCATCGGCATCGCGGTACGTTGCGCCGACTGCCGCCGAATAGCGCGTGCCGAGTTTGAAAATGTTACCGACCTCGACGCCACGCGAGGTGTACAACTCGTTGCCGCATTGAATACACGCATCGCCATCACCAGCGGCGGCAATGTCCGCGACCAATGTAGGTGTGTAATCGCGCGGAACATTCGTGTTGAGCAGATGATAACCTTCGTCGTTCGCTCCCGCGACCAAGTTGGGCGACGCGGAAATCGAATCGTCCACGATGACAGTCACGCTCTTCAAGCCGATAGGCGACGCGTAACCGGGCACTGCACCGACCGCGCGAATTTCGTCATCGGTCGCGGGACGCAACCAATCGGCTTTGAGCGCGTTCGCGAGTTTCGTTTCGTTCACCTCCATATCGCCGCGAATCACCGCGAACACAAACTCTTCGCGCGTTTCGGTTTCGGTTTTGTGACCGGCAATCATAAACACGGCTTTGGCGGTCTTGCTTTTGGGAACGCCGAGAAAGTTCGCGAGTTCTTCGATGGTCTTGCAATTCGGCGTGGCGACTTTGGCAAGCGGTTTCAAGTCTTCGGGTGACGCCGGTTTTTTCGCCGCGCGCGCAATCTGACGATTTGCCGCGTAGCCACAGTGACGACACAACACGAGTGTATCTTCACCGACAGGTGTGAGGTACATAAACTCGTGTGCCTGCGAACCACCCATCATTCCCACATCCGAACGCACGGCAATCGTGGGCACACCACAGCGATTGAAAATGTTAAAGTACGCTTGATAGTGCGCGCGATACTGCCGATCCAAACCTTCCTCGTCCAAATCGAGCGAGTACGAGTCTTTCATCGTAAACTCGCGCACGCGAATCAAACCGGCACGCGGACGCGGATCGTCGCGAAATTTGGTTTGGATGTGATAGACGAGTTGCGGCAGTTGTTTGTACGAACGAATTTCGCTCTTGCACAAATCGGCGACGACTTCTTCGTGTGTCATCGCCAAAACCAAATCGCGCTCTTTGCGATCCTTGAACCGCGCCATCTCTGCGCCGATCGAGTACCAACGTCCGGTGGCTTGCCAAATTTCGGCGGGATGCACAACGGGCATCGTCATCTCTTGTCCGCCGATGGCGTTCATCTCCTCGCGGAAAATGTTTTCGATTTTGGTGAGTGAACGCTTGGCAAGCGGCAAGTACGAGAACAACCCTTGTCCCAATTGACGAATGTAGCCCGCGCGCATCAAGAGTTGCGCGCTGATGGCTTCGGCGCCAGCGGGCGCCTCGCGTAACGTGACGCCAAAATGTCGCGAGAGTCTCATAGCGATAATTCCTCAGATGATTTTTATTCGCGAGTATAGACGCGGCACGCCGAAAAGTCAAACGCGCGCTGATGAATTTGGCGACTGCAAGTCGCCGTGCAAAATACTCTAGGCTGACCTGCGGCGGCTGGTAATGCACTAGCCGCTACAATAGACATTATGCGGAATAAGGATTTACGTCCACTAAGAACACGAAGGTCACGAAGAAATCTTGGTGTTTCTTAGTGTCCTTCGTGGAGAAAAGTTTTTCGCATAAAGTCTAATGAGCGGCTAGTGAAAGAGGAAGAAAAAATCCAAAAACTTATTTCTTGGCAAGTTTCTGTTTCTTTTTTTCGCGCGGGCGCGTGCGCCCGTAGGTGCCGCGCCAAATCTTACCGCGCCGTGTCCGCCGATCGCCTTTACCCATTCGACTCACCTCCTTGCATCAACTTGTGTTGTGCATCGCGCATATGGAACAATTGATGACCATAGATCGAAATGAGCAGAGTCTCCAACGAGATTTCGCCGAGCGCAGGATGATTGCCCACACGATCGAGTTGTGCGTCGTCCAGCGTGCGCGCCCACGCGAGCGTGGCTTGGCGCGCGGTGTTGAGCGCGTCGAGTAGTTGTTGCGGCGTCGCGTCGCGTAGACGCTCTTGCTCTTGCGCGTTGAACGCATCATAATCGAAATTCTCTGGCGAACCCGCACCACCTGCCGCAACATCTTGCGCGAGTTTCAACAAATTTTCTTCCGCCGAAACAAAATGCGCCAAGAGTTCGCGCATCGTCCACACGTGCGGGTCATCGTAGATGACGCGTTGCCATTGTTCAGGTGTCAGCGCGCTAAAAATTTCGTTGGTCTTGCGCGCGCCTTTTTCTAGTTTGCTGATAATGTCGTCGAGACGAGGGGATGACACCTAACCTCCTTTTATTTTTGGACGAGTCGCTAACATCACCTAGCAAAATCGTCAACGATAAGAATCGAAATCTCTGACACATTCTTCATTTGTCTGTCGTTAGTGATAACCGCCTGTGCACCAGCCACTAGGGCGGTAGCAATCTGTATTGCATCTGGCGTCCGTAGGTTGTACTGAGCGCGCAATTCTGCTGCACGGCGCGCGATTATTGCATCCACAGGCATCGTCCAAACCTTTGCGGAATTGAGTAGTGCCGTTGTGTATGCGGTAACCAAATCATTGCGCCGAAGACGCAGAGGTTGTGCTATGACCTCAATCAGCGTAATGATGGATGTGATCACACGAAATTCCAAATCGGTATCTAAACGCGCAAAGATAGGACGTATAATTGGTAGATACCGCGAATGCTCTTGATAAGCATAGATGAAAATATTCGTATCCAACGCAACCACGCGAAATGCGGCGATGGCTTGGGCTAATTCCATGTGTCACGCTCCGCTTTGACATAAGTGTCAACGTCAACATCCTGCCAAATCTCTTTGCCCATACCAATAAGTGACAACCATTGGATTGTCGGTGTTGTCGGTGTTGTCGGTGATGCGCCCAATCGTGCACCCAATCTCTCAACTGCAATTTGCAGTTGGTACAAAGTTTGTTTGACCAAGAGTAATTCGCGTTCAACTTCGGAAATAATCATTTCTCTATCCTTTCTATGCCGTTTCTGTATCTCTCATGCTCATCTTCCATTCTTCATCACTCCAACACCGCCGCTTGAATCTTGAACAACTCACCGATGCCCTCGCGCGCCAAATCCAGCAAACGCTCCATCGCATCGCGCGAGAACGGTTCGCCTTCCGC
>JAOACU010000139.1 GCA_026417715.1 Anaerolineae bacterium
CGACGCTCACCGCGCGCAATCGCGTCGAAATCAAATCAGGCGGACGCGCGTTCACTGCCAAGAACATCATCATCGCCACAGGTGCGCGCGCGGTCACGCTTCCCGGCTTGCCGATTGATGGCACAGCAGTCATCACCTCGCGCGAGGCACTCGAACTGCGTGATCTGCCCACGTCTATCGTCATCGTCGGCGCGGGACCAATCGGAATGGAGTTTGCGTACGTCTATCGTGCCTACGGCGCGGAGGTGACCATCGTGGAAATGCTACCGCACCTTTTGCCGCGTGAAGATGAAGAAGTGAGCGCAGAAGTCGAAAAGGCGTTCAAGAAACTTGGCATCAACTTTCGCGTCAACACCAAAGTCGAAGGTGCGGAAAAAGTTGGTGAGCAAGTGCGCCTGAAAGTGTCGAGCAACGGCAAGAGCGATGAAATCGTCGCGCAAAAAGTTTTGGTCGCAATTTCAGTGCGCCCGAACAGCGAGAATTTGGGACTGGAAGCACTCGGCGTCGAAATGGAACGCGGCGCGATCAAGGTCAACGAGCGAATGCAGACGAATGTGCCCGGCATCTACGCCATCGGTGATGTGACGATGCTGTTGCCACTTGCACACGTCGCATCGCATCAAGGCATCATCGCCGCCGAGACGATTGCGGGCAAAGAGACGCGTCCGTTGGATTTGAACAACGTGCCGCGTTGCACGTATTGCGTGCCGCAAGTCGCGTCTATCGGCTTGACCGAAGCGCAAGCGAAAGAACAAGGATACGATGTGCGCGTGGGCAAGTTTCCGTTCCGCGCGAATGGCAAGGCACTCGGCATCAACGAGTACGAAGGGTTTGTCAAAATCGTCGTGGACAAAAAGTACGGTGAAATTCTCGGCGCGCATTTGGTCGGTCCCGAAGTGACCGAGTTGTTGGGCGAATTGTCGCTCGCCAAATCGGCTGAATTGACGCCCGAAGAAATCGCGCACGCGATTCACGCGCATCCCACGTTGACCGAAGTGATTGCGGAAGCGGCGTTGGATGCGCTGGGGCGGGTGATGCATATTTGAGATTGGAGATTAGAGATTGGATAAGCGCATTGCCATCATCGGCGGTGGGTTCGCAGGAATGACCGCCGCGTATGAACTTGGAAAACTTGGTTATCAAACTTTTTTGTTCGAGCGAATGTCGGAACTGGGTGGACTCGCGGGAACGTTTCCCATCGAAGGCACGCGACTCGAACGTGGCTATCACCACTGGTTCACCAGCGACACGCACATCATCGCACAGATGGAAGAGTTGGGACTAGGTGATCGCGTGCAGTGGATTCCGTCGCGTACGGGCTGGTTCGATCAGGGACGCATTTGGAATATGGTCTCGCCGCTCGATGTGTTGCGTTTGGGCACGTTGCCGTTTGTAGATCGCTTGCGGTTGGGCATCGTCGTCGCGTATCTCACGTATCTTCAACGCGACAAGCGCAACCTTGCCAAGTACGAAAAGATCACGGCGGCAGAATGGTGGAAAAAGTACGGCGGACGCAATGCGTGGGAAAAAGTGTGGAGTCCGCTCTTTCGTGGCAAGTTCGGTGCAGAAGCCGAAAATATTCCGATGGAGTGGCATTGGTACAAAATTGTCCTACGCATCGGCTCGCGCAAAGGCATAACGAAAGAAGCGCTCGGTTATCCACGCGGTTCGTTCCAAGTGCTGATTGACGCGCTTGAGCAGGCAGTCAAAAAGCACGGTGGCAAAATTTTTCTGGGCGCAACGGTCGCGCGCGTCGTCGTGGAGAATGGTGTGGCGATTGGTTTGCGCTTTGCCGACGACGATACGTCGCAACGCGCGCAACGCGAACTTGCCCCCAACGAATCGTTCGTGCGATTCGACCGCATCATTTGCACTGCGCCGTCGTTCGCCGCGCTCAAAATCATTCACGAATTTCCACCCGAGTACGTCGCCAAGATGAACGCGGCAAAATATATGGCGGCGGTCTTGCTCATCCTCAAAATGAAACACCCACTCTCACCGATTTACTGGCTGAACATCGCCGATCGTTCGATTCCGTTCGTTGCCACCATCGAGCAAACGAATTTCATCCCACCTGAGGTGTACAACAACAAACATATTTTGTACGTGTCGAACTATCTCACGCCTGCGAGTCCGTACTTTCAAATGTCGCGCGACGAGTTGTTCAACGCGTACTTGCCGCACCTGCAAAAAATCAATCCACGCTTTTCACCCGATTGGGTAGAAGAGATGTGGCATTTCAAAGAAGCCGCCGCGCAACCCGTCGTCCCGCTCAACTATTCCAAAATGATTCCCGAACATCGCACACCGATTCGCAATTTGTATCTGGCAAACACCACGCAAATCTATCCCGAAGATCGCGGCACGAATTACTCGGTACGTTTGGGGCAAGACATTGCGCGGATGGTGGATGAGGATGTGAGGCGTGGGGCGTGAGAGCGTGGGGCGTGAAGCGAGAGAGCGTGGAGCGAGAGAGCGAAGGACTACTTGTCACTGTGGACAGGACGAGTAGTCCTTTTTAATATCGTTCTAACGAAAAATGTAAAATCCTAACGTTTGTTTATCGAAATTGCATTAACTTGTTGCGTTGGAATCACACGTTGATTAAAACTTGATCGGCGTCGGTCATCAGTCATCCGTCGTCGGTCGTTTGAGGTGAAGACAAGATGATCACAAATAATCTCACCCTCCGCATCGGTGGCGAAGCGGGGCAAGGAATGGACACGAGCGGCGCGGGCTTTGCGCGCGCGTTGGTGCGCTCGGGTCTGCACATCTTCGCCCACTCGGATTTTATGAGCCGCATTCGTGGTGGTTACAATTTTTACGAATTGCGTGTTAGCGATCAACCCATCTACGCGCCTGATGATCGCGTGCACCTTCTCCTCGCGTTCAGTCCCGACGCGATCACCCAATCGCTCGACGTTCTTGCGCCCAACGGCGCGATCATTCACGATACGTCACTCAAGGTGGACACAGACGCGCTTGCCGCGCGACGCGTCAAATCGTTTGCATTTCCGTTCGAGGCAAAAGCGTTGGAGGTTGGGCGACCAGCAGGAATGGATCCCAAGCGCGCGAAATTGATGACGAACACTGCCGCGCTCGGTGCGACTGCCGCGCTGACACGTTTTCCCTTTGAGCGTATCGCCGAAGTGATTACGCAAAACTTTGGCAAGAAAAAAGGTTCGGCGATTGCCGAAGCCAACTTGGCGATGGCGCGCTGGGCGTTTGACGAAGCATCGAAATACGCGGACGAATTCGCATGGAAACTCGTGCCGCCTGCCAATGGTACGAATCGAATGATTCTGACGGGCAATCAGGCACTTGCACTCGGCGCGATTGTCGCGGGGTGTAAACTCATCGCCGCGTATCCGATGACGCCCGCGACTTCGATCATCGAATTTATGACCGCGCAATCGAAACGTTTTAACCTTGTGACCAAACAAACCGAAGACGAAATCGCCGCGATTTTGTATGCGATTGGCGCAAACCAAGTCGGTGTGCGCGCGATGTGTGCCACATCAGGCGGCGGTTTTTCGCTGATGGTCGAAGCACTCGGAATGGCAGGAATGACCGAAACGCCACTCGTCGTCGTGGATTCGCAACGTCCCGGACCTTCGACGGGAATGCCCACGCGCACCGGGCAAGGCGATTTGCTCTTTGTGATGCACGCGTCGCAAGACGAATTTCCGCGCATCGTCATCGCGCCCGGCGGCATCGAAGCGTGTTACTTTGAAACCGCGCGCGCATTCAACCTCGCCGAAAAATATCAATGCCCCGTGCTCGTTCTCACCGATAACTTTCAAGCCTTCTCGACGCGTTCGGTGGGCGTGGAGGAATTGCCGTTCGAGGAATTCAAAATCGAACGCGGCAAAACGTTGACGGATGCCGAACTTGACGCGCTCCAACCCGGCGAATACAAACGTTACGCGATTACCGATGATGGTATTTCACCGCGCGCGATTCCCGGTCATCCCAACGCGGTGGACACTTCGACGAGCGACGAGCATACCGAGTACGGACGCATCGAAGACGAAGACGCCGCGAATCGTGTTGCACAACACAGCAAGCGGATGCGTAAACTTGAAACGATCAAGCGCGAGATGCGAATGCCCGAATGGTACGGACCCGCCGATGCGCCAATGACACTGATGGGTTGGGGTTCGACGCGTTACGTGATTCGCCAAGCCGTGGACGCGTTGAACGCGCGCGGCATCGTCGTCAACGCGTTGCATTTCACCGACATCTATCCGCTCGATGAGCAACAACTCGCGCGCGAACTCGCCAAAGCGCGTTATCTGATTGATGTGGAAGGTAACTACACTGGACAACTCGCTCAAGTCGTGCGCGTGTACACAGGTCGCGCAGTGGACAACAAAATCTTAAAGTATGACGGTCGTCCGTTCACGAGTGGAGAAATCGTGGATGCGGTGGTGAAGATGACGGAGGACGAAGGACGGACGACGAAGGACGAAAGACTAGCCGCAGATGCCTTCGTCCTTCGTCATCCGTCTTTGGTCACAATGGGAGAATGATGCAATGACAGAGACACAATTCACTCCAAAAACATATGAAGGCGAACGCGAAATTACGTGGTGTCCCGGTTGCGGCGACTATGGCATCATTGCCGCGATCAGACAAGCCCTCGCACAATTGCAGATTCCTCCGCATCGCGCGTTTTTCGTGAGCGGGATTGGCTGCGGATCGAAATTGCCGGACTATCTCAAAGTCAACGGGTATCTCGGTTTGCACGGACGCACCTTGCCGATTGCGCAAGGTGTCAAGATCGCGAATCACGATTTAAAAGTGATCATCACCACGGGCGATGGCGATAGTTTCGGTATCGGGATGGGACACTTTATGCATGCGATGCGGCGCAATACCAATGTGACGATGATCATCGAAGACAACAAGGTGTACGCGTTGACCAAAGGACAATATTCGCCGCTCAGTCCCAAGGGCTGGGTTTCCTCGACCACGCCCGATGGCGCGCTCGAAGTCGAAGTGAATCCTGTGCTCCTTGCGATTACAGGTGGTGCGACATTTGTGGCGCGCACGTTCTCTGGCGATCCCAAGCATATGACGCAAATCTTTGCGCAGGCGATTCAACACAAGGGCTTTGCGTTTGTGGATGTGTTACAAATCTGCGTGGTGTACAATCACGTGAACACGACCGAGTGGTATCGTCCGCGTCTCTACAAACTCGATGGCGATGCGTCGTACAATCCGCGCGATTATCAAGCCGCGCTGCAAAAAGCGCGCGAATGGGGCGATCGCATTCCGATTGGCGTGTTCTACGTCGAGGAGCGTCCAACGTACGAGGAACAAATTCCTGCACTTGCGCGTGGTCCGCTCGTTCAACACGCGTACGAGGGCTATAGCAAACAAACGTGGGATGAATTTCGCGCGACGATGATGTAAAACAGGAGCGAATCAATTCGCCGCAACAAAGACCCAAAGCCCGCCTACGCGGGCTAAATGAGCCGACGAAGGTCGGCTTGGGGTAATTCTTGCAGTGACTTGAGTCGCCTGATACGTATGCATCAAGACCTCGTTCGTTCTCGCGTTGCCCAGCATCGCGACGCGATCATCACCTTTCTGCGCGACCTTGTTGCGATTCCGAGTGACGACGGCAACATTCGCGACGTTGCTGCGCGCGTCGAACGCGAATTGCGAATGCTGGGCTTTACCGACATTCACTATGCGCCGTATGGCGATTTGGTCGCGCGCATCGCTCCTGAGAGTGCCACGCAATCAAAGGACGATGCGCGCGTCCTTGTGTACGATTCGCATCTCGACACGGTGAGCATCGGTGATGCGCGCGCGTGGCGTCACGATCCGTTGGGTGGCGTCATCGAGGACGGCTGGATGTATGGACGTGGCACGGTGGACGAAAAAGGTTCCACACCGCCGATGATCTACGGTCTAGCGATTGCGCGCGATTTGGGCTGGCTCGATGGATTGACGGCGTACTATTTCGGTTCGATTGAAGAATGGTGCGAGGGCTTGAGCGCGCAAATCTGGGTGGAACACGAACACGTGCGCCCTGATTTTGTCGTCATCGGCGAGCCGACGAATCTGCGCGTCTATCGCGGACACAAAGGTCGTTGTGAGATGCGCGTGACCGCGCGCGGACGTAGCGCGCATGGCGCGTCGCCTTGGCTCGGCGATAACGCCATTTACAAGATGCAAGAGGTCATTCGCGCGATGCGCGAACTAGACGCGCGCCTGCCCGACGATCCGTTTCTCGGTCGCGGTTCTATCGTCGTTACACACATCGAATCGCGTGCGGCGTCACTCAACGCTGTGCCCGATTATTGCGCGCTGGTGTTGGATCGGCGATTGACGCGCGGGGAGACCGCACACGACGCGCTGGCGCAAGTGCGCGTGCTTTTGCCCTCGAATGATTTTGGCGTTGAATTTCTACGTTACACGCGTCCATCGTATAATGGTTACGTACGCGAGCACGAGCAAATTTTTCCCGCGTGGACGTACGATGAGACGCATCCATTCGTTCGCGCGGCAGTTACCACCTCGCGCGCGCTCGGCTTCGACACGACGACGGGCAAATGGAATTTTTCGACGAACGGTGCGTACTGGGCAGGCGTCGCGCAAATTCCTTGCGTGGGCTTTGGTCCCGGCGAGGAAGAGCGCGTCCACACGACGGACGAGTGCGTGCGCGTGGACAGATGTGGTGCGCGCAACTGAGTGGTACGCGTTGTTGCCAATGATGCTCAGAGAAAAATAAAATTGGGAGTGAGTGGCAAAGCCACTTGCTCCCAATTTTTATTCGCCTGTCAAAAGATTTTGCACCAAGCATAATACCGTGCGTGGTTATTCGTTGGCTTGTTGTAGAATCGCGTCAATTACATCTTGGCTGACGCTGAATCCGTGTTGTCGCAATTTCTCGATCTCGGGACGAATGGCAGGTAAAAGCCCTAGTTGTTTTGCCTTGAGCAGAATCCCCAACGTTCCAATTTTGTTGATCCCCATCTGCAAGAGTTTACGCCTTCCTTTTTTCTCGTCCATCAATACCCAATCCGCGCCTATTTCACGCGCTAATACAATTGCTTCGGCTTCCCCCACATCCATTTCATCCAATAGCACCTCGACAGCCAAACGGTCTTTGACTTGGACAACGCGTATCCACGTTGCTGTAGATCCCTCGCGTTTTGCGCCTCCCTCTTCGCGTCCCTTGACTACGGCTTCGGCATATACGGCTTGGGGAATGTAAACTTCACCAAAGAGTTGTTTCAACAAGTCGAATCTCTGAATGGAAGCCAAACCGACTAGTGGCGTTGTGTTGGAAACAACAATCATCGGGTGGGTCTTACCTCTAGTTTTTCTACTGCCGCGAATTCCTCGCTCAACTCTTCAGGAGCGTAGTTGATGTAAGCAATACCGCGTGCGCGAAGCAATGCCAGAAACTCAATCCGACTGATACCGAGCAGGCGCGCGGCTCTACCCGAAGAAATGCGTCCTTCAGTAAAAAGTGACAAAACCAGCCACTCGGTTATCCGGCGTTGAATCTCGTTCTGATCAATACCAAATTGGAGTAGAGGTGTAGGGATACGCACCTCAAAGGTTGCTTCGCTCATTCATACCTCAATTTGGTAGTGCTACAAAAGTAATGCTGTTTGTGAGGAGCAAATTCTGTCACGCTGAGCGCAGCGAAGCGTCTCGCAAAGTGATTTGAGAGATTCTTCGGCGCGTAAAGCGCGCCTCA
>JAOACU010000140.1 GCA_026417715.1 Anaerolineae bacterium
GGTTGGGACTTGGGACAGTACGGACAACTCATTTGGAACTCGTTGCACGGGCGTTTGTTGGAGGGTACCTTCGTCAAGGACACGGCAACATTTTTGGGCAAGAGTTTCACGCCGATTCTTCTCGCGTTCGTGCCTTTGTACGCCGTCTGGGCAAGCCCGATTGTTTTGCTCATCGTTCAAGTATTCGGTTTAGGGTTAGCAGGGTTTCCGATTTACTGGTGGGCGCGCAAGCAAGTCGGTGGAGCGCTGGCGTGGCTCATCGCGCTCACGTCCTATCTGCATCCCGGCTCAGAACCCATCGGCTTGACCGAGGTTCACGAGATCGCGCTAGCCGTGCCGCTCTTGGCCTTTGCTACCTTTTTTCTCCTGCGTGAGCACTATCGTGGTTTACTCGTGTGTCTCGCCGTGGGGCTACTGGTCAAGGAAGAAATTGGTCTCGTCGTAGCGATGTTCGGTGTGTACATTTTTCTGTTTCAGCGCCGGCGCGTGTTGGGTACAAGTTTAGCGATATTTGGAATCACTTGGACAGTTTTTTTGTTGCAAGTGGCGATTCCGTTCTTTCGCGGTGCCGAGTACGGAAGCACGTTTTATTATTTTGGGCAAGGTGAAATCGGCGGCGGAGGTGCGCGCTATAGTTACTTGGGACGTAATGTGCCAGAAATTGTGCTTACCATTTTGACCCAGCCCCAGAAGGTTCTGGCGTATGTTTTGATTCCAGACAAGATTGCGTACGCATTCCATTTGTTGGCGCCGCTTGCATTCATCCCGTTCTTGGGTGCAGAAATTCTCACGCTGGCAATCCCGACTTTTGCATACTCGGTGCTGAGTACGTATCCATTGCAGTATGAGATTCGCTCGTACTATTTTTCACCATTGTTGCCGTTTCTATTTTTCGCACTGGCGAGTGGTATCAAGCGAATCCTCACGTGGCGTGCTGAAATGCGCTATACACTAGCCACTGTGTTGTGCGTATCGAGCATTGGAGCGTATTTCCTGAATGGTGCGGGACCATTTGCCCGCCATTTTCAACCGCATCGTTATATCATCAACGAGCACACATTGGCAATCAATGCCTTGCTGGCTCAAATTCCCCACGATGCCATTGTGATTGGGCAGAATGAATTTTTAGCCCATTTATCGAATCGCCAATTTTTGTACGAGGTGCCTGTTATTCCTCACTATCATCAAGCCGATTATTTGGTAGCCGATACCACGCCGGGTTCATGGTTCTATATCCACCCAGGGCACTGGCAGTATAATTTTTCTTCTGGGTTCTTTGAAAAAATCGTCGAACGCGAGCATTTCATCATTGCACGACGCAAACCGTCTGAACATCGTCTCGATGTGCGTTTTGATCAACGCATCACGTTGCTGGGGCATTCGATGGTGATTACGCAGACGCGACCTTGGGGAATGACTTTGCGTCCTGTGCTGGAATGGCGCGCGGAACAACCGATTGCCGAATCGTACCGTATGATGATTCAGGTGTTGGATCGGTATGGACACGTGTGGGCAACCGATGCGCGCGAGCCACACGACGGTGTCACGCCGACGCAACGCTGGCGCGTTGGAAAGGTCGTAGGAGATCAATATGACCTGCGTTTACCGCCTACGATGCCAACAGACGACTATGTGTTGACCGTTGCAGTGTGTGGACAAGCCAAGTGCCTCATAGCGTATGACCAACAGGGCAACCCACTGGGTACAGAAGTTGAGTTTGTGCGCGTGCACGTGACCAAGAACAAAAATTCGTTCACCGCAAGCGACTTGTATCTGGTCAACCGAATTGCAGTGGATATGCGCGAGATACGTTTGCTTGGCTATGTACCACCACGCACCACCATCACGCCGGGCGAATTGCTTCAAGTGGGCTTGTATTGGCGCGCGCGCGAAAAGCCGCGTGGCGATTACATCGTAGCGGTACAGTTACGCGACGGCGCGGGGCGCATCGCGTTCGAGCATACCGCGCGCCCTGCAAACAACACTTACCCAACAACTGAGTGGGATGCAGGCGAAGTGTTGCTGGACTGGCACGATTTTCATTTGCCGAGCGATCTGCCGATAGGCGAATATCAGATTTTTGTCGCGCTGCGCGACGCGTCAACCAGTACATCGGTGGGCGAAACTTGGATTGCATCGCTTTTGGTGGTAAAGTAACGGTCGAGCGAAGTGAGTGGACTATGACCACACCTCTTATTCATCCAGCACTGGCACCTTTGATCGCACTTTTGTTTTATAGCGGTATCCTTGTCTTTCTTCTGCGGCAACGTCGTTGGAGCGAAACGCTTATTCGCCGTTTGATAATTTAT
The DNA here is from genome assembly GCA_026417715.1 of Anaerolineae bacterium. GTDB lineage: Bacteria > Chloroflexota > Anaerolineae > UBA4142 > UBA4142 > VGOB01. Next base: position 2,310 of record JAOACU010000140.1, read on the forward strand.
GTGGGCTTGATGGCGTTGAGCGCGCTGGCGATGCTTGTGGCATCTCTCGATGTCGTGGAAGAGGTCAAAGTGGTATCGCTACGATTGTTCGTGTATGCACACACCACGTTGCCCCTCCTCTTCTACTTGTTTGCGCGTGCCTTTGTGCGTCAAGAGCGTAGACCGCACGGTATCATCATCGGTACATTCTTCTTGATACTCCTCATAGCCCTAGACCTTAGCCAAATCTCATTTGAATTAGCATTCGGCGTGTTTTCTTCCGATATCCTCGTTAGTATTGTTCGCGTTGGAATATGGTTGGCTTTTAGTGGTCTGGTGGCGCTCTTCAGTCTGCGCGAGTATCAACGCCAAATCAGTCCGCTCCATCGGAATCGGTTGTTGTATCTGGCGCTGGCGTGGTTCCCCTTGTCGGCTGAAGGGGCACTAGAAATACTGTGGGGCGTTCCCATTCGTCCTCTGTCGTTGACACTGCAAGTGCTCGGCGCCATCGTCATCGTTTACGCCGCGTTACAACACCACTTGGTGGACTTGAGAATGCTGGGGCGTCAAGCGGTGTACGTCGTGGTGATGGCGGCTTTTAGTCTGACGGTCTACGCGCTGGTGGTTGGCGCGGCGATAATGGCTTTGCGTGAAACAGAGCAATGGCAAATGTGGGGCGGTGCCGCGTTAGTCGCTGTGCTGCTGACGATTGTGTATCAGCCCTTGCGTTCGTGGTTGCGTCGCAAGATGCGCGCGCTGTTGTTTGGTCAACGCTACAGTCCCCAATCCATCGTGCAAGATTTTAGTCAGCGTCTCAGCGCGCGCATTGACTTGGAGGAACTGGCGCGTGAAGGACGCACGCTCCTCGAAAAGGCGATGGGTGCGCGTGCCGTGACACTTGTGTTGGTAACGCATTACGAGAAACACTACATCCTGCGTCCCGTCTTGGCGCCTGAAGATGTGTCACCCGAAATTCAACTCGATGAAGAATCGTCTGTGGCGCGAACACTGGTACGCGCTCAACCCTTGTTGCAGTACGATGTAGATCGCCTACCGCAGTATGCCGATTTGCCCAATGAGACGCGTGTGGCGTTGCAGAAATTGCGCGGTGAAGTCTTTGTCCCGATTCAAAGTCGCGGCGTATGGATTGGGATGTGGGTGATCGGCGCGAAAATTTCCGGCGATCGTTACACCGATACAGACTTGACGTTGTTGATGACGCTTGCCGATCAAAGCGCGGTCGCGCTCGAGAACGCGCGTCTCCTCGCCGATTTGCGCGCGCAGATGACCCAAATCCGTTCGATGCGCGATTATCTCGATTCGACACTCGCGAGCATCGCGACTGGCGTGGTGACATTGAATCACGAAAACAAAATCATCAGTTTCAATCGCGCGGCGGAGCAAATTTTCCGCACTCCTGTTTCCAAAGCCATTGGGCGTCCCTTCGATCAAGTCCTGCCCGCGCTTGAGGGCGTAGATTTAAACGTGCTCATCAAGCGCGTGTGGCAGGAGGAAACCACCCCCGTCGTCCGCGATGTGACCGCGCGCGTCTTTGGACGCGGGATTGTGCATCTCACGTTACAATTTTCCGCATTGCGACGCGGTGACAATATCGCCGGCGTCGTCATTGTGATTGAGGATTTGACCGAACAAGCCCGACTCGAAATGCAACGGCGCGCGCAAGAACAAGAGACCCAACGCGTGCGTGCCACGTTTGAGCATTACGTTGCACCGAACGTGGTCAAGGAATTGCTTGCCGATCCGCGCCGTGTGACGTTAGGTGGTAAACGCCAACTCGTCACCGTTTTGTTCGCCGATATTCACGGCTTTACGAATCTTGCGGAACAACTGCCACCCGAAGATTTGGTCAAAGTGCTGAACGGCTATCTCTCTCTCGCGGCGCGTATCATCCTGCACTATGAAGGTACGCTCGACAAGTTTATGGGCGATGGAGTGATGGCAATTTTCAACGCGCCACTGCCCCAACGCGATCATGCGTGGCGCGCGGCGTGCGCGGCATTAGCCCTCCAACGCGAAGTGGCGGCGTATGCCTCCAAGTTACCCGAGACTGTGCGTACCTACTTTCGGATGGGCATCCACACTGGCGAAGCCGTCGTGGGCAACATCGGCGCGCGCGAGTTGATGAATTACACCGCCGTCGGCGACCCGGTCAACGTCGCCAAACGGTTGCAGGAGAACGCGGAGAGTAATCAAATTTTGATTTCACGCGCGACCTACACGCTCATCGAATCCAAAGTGCTTGTGCGTTCGATGGAGACCCTCGCGGTGAGGGGGCGCGCGACACCCGTCGAAGTATTTGAATTGATAGGAGTTCGCGGTGAACACACTCAAGTTTCCTGACAACTTTTTGTGGGGGACAGCCACTTCGGCACATCAAGTCGAAGGCGGCAACACCAACAACGATTGGTGGACTTGGGAGCAAGTGCCCGGTCACATCAAAAACGGTGATACTTCTGCCGTCGCGTGCGATTGGTGGCGCGGCGAAAAGTATCGCGAGGATTTTGATTTGGCACGCGCGCTCAATCAAAACGCGCATCGTCTTTCTGTCGAATGGAGTCGCATCGAACCGCGCGAAAATGAATGGAGCGCGGAGGCGTTCGCGTTCTATCGCCGCGTGCTCAGCGCGCTACGCGAGCGCGGGATGACGCCGCTGGTCACGCTTCATCATTTTACCAATCCACTGTGGTTGCGCGCGCAAGGTGCGTGGGAAACTGAAGCGGTAGTGCCGCGCTTTGAACGTTTCGTCACGCGCGTCGTGCAAGAACTGGGTGACCTGTGCGATTTTTGGGTGACGATCAACGAGCCGATCATTATGATTATGCCCACGTACATTCTTGGCGAGTGGGTGCCCGGTAAAAAAGATTTGGGTTTGGCGATGCGCGTCTTGAGGAATGTGCTGCGCGCGCACGCCGTTGCGTATCACGCGATTCATCGCGTTCAACCGCACGCGCGCGTGGGGTTGGCGCACAATTTGTTGCCGCTGCAACCTTCCAATCCCGACTCGGCATTCAATCGGCTGGCGGTGCGCGTGCAAGATTTCATCTACAATCGAATGTTTCTACTCGCGCTCAAAGACGGTGTGTTGCGTTTTCCGATGAGTCTCGGTGAACGCGTTCCTGAAGCCGCTGGCACGCAAGATTACATCGGTCTGAATTTTTATTTCTCGCGACGTATCGCGCTCGATTGGTCTAAACCCGCGATGCTGTTTGCGCGCACGTTACCCGCGCGACCTTGGGGTGTGCCGTACGACGACGAGTTGCTCGAATGGTTCGGCAAGGGTGACATTGACCCCGAGGCGTTCTATCGCACGATTCGCTGGCTAGCAGAGTACGCGCCAGGCAAGCCCATCTACATCACCGAGAATGGTATTTGTGATCGCAACGATGATTTGCGCCCGCGCTATCTGCTCGCGCATTTGCGCGCGTTGCATCGCGCGATTCAGGACGGTGCGCCGGTCAAAGGATATTTCCACTGGACGCTCGTGGACAATTTTGAATGGTCACAGGGATATGCGTTGCAATTCGGTTTGATTGCGAATGACCTTGCCACACAAAAGCGTACGCTCAAACCGAGTGCGACACTATACGCGCAAATTGCGCGCGAAAACGCGCTGATCAATGAACCAATGAACCAATGAGCCGAAGCGAGTACAAACTGCGTCAACAGATTGTCGCGATTGGCAAGTTGATGCATCAGAAAAATTTCATCGCCGCTGGCGATGGCAATATTTCGGTACGTCTTGATCGCGAACGTTTGCTGGTCACGCCAAGTGGAGTGAGCAAGGGTTTTCTTGCACCCCAACAGTTGCTCATCGTTGATCTGAACGGAGAAAAGATCGCGCCGCGTTCTGGCAAATGGCGCGCGCTCAAACCATCGTCCGAACTTCGTTTGCATTTGGAATGCTACCGTCAGCGCGCGGATATTGGTGCGGTGATTCACGCGCATCCGCCGTATGCGATTGCGTGCACGCTCGCCGGTATTTCGCTTGCCCAGTGCGTCCTGCCCGAAGCGGTGTACGATTTGGGCGCGATTCCCACCGCGCCCTACGCGACCCCTGCCAGCGAAGAAGGCGCGCAAGTGATTCGCGATCTCATCACTCAGTACGATGCGGTGTTGCTCGATCGTCACGGTTCGGTGACAGTGGGCACGGATGTGTGGGAGGCGTATCTACGACTCGAGCGCGTGGAACACGTCGCCCAGGTGATACTCGCCGCGCGGCAAGCCCTCGGCAAACCACCCGAATCGCTTGCTGATGAAGCGATCCAAAAACTTGTCGCGTTGCGTCGCGCGACGCGCAGTAACCGATGAAGAAGGAATTGGTTCATTCGCACATTGGCTCATTGTTCTGCAATCTAAAATCGAACATTGAAAATGGTCGTTGGTGTCTGCACCCTTGAATTGGATATTCCTGCCAGTCAATCGCTGAAAGACAAGCGGCACGTCGTCAAGTCACTGGTCGCGCGCGTGCGTCAATCGTTCAACGTTTCGATTGCGGAGGTGGACGCGCTCGATTCGTGGCAGCGCGCGACGATTGCAATCGTTTGTGTTTCGACGGATGCTGAATACGCACACGGCTTGCTCGAAAAAGTGATTGACAGCATCGAGCGCAGTCGTTTGGACGCGGTGATTGCGGATTACACGATTGAATTATGGTGAGAGGCGCGAAAGGGCGCGAAAGAAACGCGAAAGGGGCGCGAAAGAACGCGAAAGGGGCGCGAAAGAAACGCGAAAGGGTGTAGAGCGATGTGGGGAGGAGACTATGTGTCAACAGGAAAGAATTGGGCGGCATCGCTTCGAGTCACTTTCATACAAGGTGATTGCTGCCTGCATTGACGTACAGCGACAACTGGGAATTCACTGCAAAGAGACAGATTACCAACGCGCCTTGGAGATTGCATTGCCCAAGTATGGGGTTCGGTTCGAGCGTGAGGTGGTTGTGCCAATAACGTACGATGGGATGATCGTTACCGATCGTCGTGTTGATTTTGTTTGTTGGGATGAACAGGATCGTCTGCTATTGGAAACCAAAGCGGAGCGAATGATCCGCCCCTCGGATATCAAACAATGTTTGCTCTTTGTGACCAAGAGCCAAGAGAAACTATGTCTGTTGATCAACTTTGGTCAAAAACCACTGCGCCCGCGTCGTTTTGTAAACACCAAAGCACACCTTCCCCGTTGACCTACCTCTTTCGCGTCCTTTCGCGCCCTTTCGCGTCTTCTTTCGCGTCCTTTCGCGC
>JAOACU010000013.1 GCA_026417715.1 Anaerolineae bacterium
CAGTGAACATTCTGAACACTGAATACTGAACACTGAATACTGAACACTGAACACTATTTCACCGGGCGTCGCGTTCTCTGCTTGCGTGCGAGTGCAAACGACACAATTGCTTTCACCAAATCATCATCGGTGGAGAGCGGGAGGATGTCTATGCCGAGCCGACGCAAGGTCACGTTGATTTCGTACTCGCGTCGCCGCGCGGCTTGGATGAATCGCTCACGAAATTTTTTGTCGTGCGTGTCCACAAACAGTTGTTCGCCGGTCTCGGCGTCCTCGAATACCACTGCGCCAAAATCGGGTAGTTCGATTTCGCGCGGATCGTAGAGGCGCACGGCAAGAACTTCGTGGCGTTGTGCCAACAACGCGAGCGGTTTGTCCCAGCCCGGCGCGCTGATAAAGTCCGAGACAACGAAAATCAGCGCGCGACGTTTGATCGAACGCAGCGCGGCTTCGAGGAGTGTGGTGAGGTTCGTGGGCGGCGCGCGATGCAAACGCGGTTGATTCAACAAATCGTTGATGAGGCGCAAGACTTGGATGCGTCCACCTTTGGCAGGAATCACGCGCTCGATTTTGCCGCTGTAAAAGATCGCACCGACGCGATTGCCGCGTCGCGTGAGTAAACGCGCGAGAATCGTGGTGAAATCAATCAGCACATCGCGCTTGCGCGCTTGCGTCGTTCCAAAATCTACCGATGGACTGATGTCGAGCAGAAACCACGCCGTCACATCGCGATCTTCGACATACTGGCGTACGTACGGTGTGATCATTCGCGCGGTGACGTTCCAATCAATGTAGCGCACATCGTCGCTGAATTGATACTCGCGCAAATCGGCAAGGTCGAGTCCAAAGCCCAAGAACAAGGTGCGATAGTCGCCTTGCAAAAAACCATCCAGACGACGAATCACCGTCCAATCGAGGCGTTGCAAAATGCGTTCGGGTGTTACCGTTGCCGACACGATGACTCCTTAACTGGCTACCGCAACGGGCACGTGTGTCTGCAATGGTTGCGCGGGTACAGGAATTCGTTCGAGAATTTTCTTCAGAATGGTATCGCTCGACACACCTTCCGAGACGGCTTCAAACGAGAGGACGAGACGATGCCGCATCACATCGAGCACCATATCCACTACATCTTGCGGTACAACATACTCGCGTCCGCGAATGAACGCCAGCGCGCGCGCGGTGATGATGAGATTGATGGATGCGCGCGGACTTGCGCCGTACATAATGAATCGCTCGATCTCAGGAATGCCAAACTTTTTAGGTTCGCGCGTCGCGTTTGCCAAACGCACGGCATATTCGATGAGCGCAGGGTCCACGTACACCTTTTCCACCTGACGCCGCAGTTCGAGCAACTGCTGCGCGGTCACCACTGCTTTGACCGGCGCAAAGCCGCCTGCCACGCGTTCGACGATGACGAACTCTTCTTGTTCGCTGGGATAATCCACCACCACTTTCATCATAAACCGATCCACTTGGGCTTCGGGGAGTGGATACGTGCCTTCGGTTTCGATGGGGTTTTGCGTCGCCATCACGAGGAACGGTTCGGGCACACGATACGTTTCGCCACCGATGGTAACTTGGCGTTCCTGCATCACTTCGAGGAGCGCGCTCTGCACTTTTGCCGGCGCGCGATTGATTTCATCGGCAAGGAGCAAGTTGGTGAACACGGGACCGAGCGAGGTAGAGAATTCGCCGGTCTTTTGGTTGTAGATACGCGTGCCGACCAAATCGGCGGGCACGAGGTCGGGGGTGAATTGAATGCGCTTGAACGAGCAGTCCACTGCCTCGGCGAGTGTTTTGATCGTCAGTGTCTTTGCCAACCCCGGTACACCTTCGACGAGCAAGTGACCTTGCGCAAGAAGCGCGACGAGAACGCGTTCGAGCAAGTGATCTTGTCCGACGATGACTTTTTTCACTTCGTACAACACTTGCTCCATCAGAGGCGCGTTTTCAGGTGCAGTGAGTTTTATTTCGTTTGTCATCTTTCCTCCAAAGTATGAAGGATGAAGTATGAAGTATGAAGTATGAAGTATGAAGTATGAAAGAGATTTCATCCTTCATCCTTCATACTTAATGTTCTGGTGACCCCAGTGCCGCCGCCGCTGTTTCGATGGGTACGGCAAAACCAATCCCGATGAACACCTCTTGGTCGGTGGGATTCAGCAAGCCGGTGACAACACCCACCACTTCGCCGTTACGATTCAAGAGGGGACCGCCGGAATTGCCGGGGTTGACCGCCGCATCGAATTGAATCAGGTTGGTGAGTGTGGCGCCCGTGCGCGGCGAACGAAAATTGCGTCGTAAACCGGAAATCACCCCTGCCGAGAGTGAGTTGCTGATCCCAAACGGATTGCCCACCACGATTGCTTCATCGCCCACTTGCAACATCGCGGAACTACCCAGCGTGGCTGGAACGAGATTATCGGGGAGAAGAAAAGGACGCAAGAGCACCAGATCACGTTCCGCGTCGCGCGCCACGATGCGCGCCTCGGTTTCGGTGCCATCGAAAAACGTCACCTGAATCTTGGTAGAGCGTTCGACGATGTGCAGACTGGAGAGGATGTGCCCACGATCATCAATCACGGTGCCGGTGCCGACCGTTGTTCGCGTCGCGGAGCCGGGAATGTTTCCTTCAACACGAACGAGCGAAGGAGCGATGATCGCGTACACTTGCGAGGCAATCGAGGGGGGAGGAGTAGCAGAGGCAAGTACGCGCGCGACAGCCGCATCAATGTCGCGTTGTGTCAAACGTTGAGGTGGTGGTTGGGTGGCACTGTAAGCGAGCATCATCGCGAACGCGATAATCACACCCAACAGTACGAGAAGGACGTTGTGTGCGCGTTCATACAGGCGTTTGATGCGCGCGCGCCATTGCGCAACGCGCGGCGGTGGTTTTTCTTGGGGTGGGGGAGAAGGTTCTTCAAATTGGCGGTACGGATATACGGGCACGCCACACCTCACTCTAGTTGCGGATTGTGTTTGTACACACGTAACACACCCGCAAAAAGTTTCGTGGCGTGATTGATGGCATAATGAAAGTCAATCGTGCATCACGCGTCACGGGTCACGTATCACGTATTGCGTATTACGTATCACGCATTGCTATTTTCCGTACTTTGATTGTCCTTGTCAACGGGGTTGGGGATTCTTTTATCTTTTTCTTATAATCGTTGCTTGATAAAAAAATTTGAGCGAAGTGAGGGATTGCACGTGGCAGATTTTCCCTTCACTTCGCTCAATGTAGCGCTGTGTGCAAGAATTCTGACGATGGCTTGTTGTTGCCCAAAACGACAGGTGGCGCTACAAAAGTAATGCTGGTAAGGCAATCTGTCACGCTGAGCGCAGCGAAGCGTCTCGCAAAGTCCTTCGAGATTCTTCGGCGCGAAAAACGCGCCTCAGAATGACACTCTCAGCATTACTTTTTGATCACTACCAAACGACAATGGGCTAGAAGAATGCTGGCGCAATCAAGAGGGCAATGGTAACGAGAATGACATAGGGGATGAAGATCATAATGCAATAGCCCATAATGTCGCGAAAGTTGAGTTTGGCGACGCCCAAGAGTGGAATCGCCCAGAAGGGTTGAATGATGTCCGACATCATATCGCCCCACGCATAGGCAAGCACATTCAGATTTTGAGGCACTTTGAGTGTCGCCGCCGCTTGCACAATGTATGGCGCTTCGATTGCCCACTTGGAGCCGCCTGAAGGCACAAAGTAGTTCAAGATGCCCGAGTACCAGTAGATGATCGCGGGATAGGTCTGGGGACTGGAGATGGCGACGAACCAACCCGCAATGACATCCTGCAAACCCGAGTACTGGATGATGCCAAAGATGCCGGCGTAGAACGGGAATTGCAAGACGACACCCCAGATGAATCCACCGGCTTCCTTCGCCGCCTTGAGCAAACTAGCCGGCGTCCAGTGGAGGAGCACACCGAGCATCAAGAAGATAAAGTTGACAGTATCGAGATTGATGCGACTCAACACGACTTGGAGTGGCTCGGTACCCTTGGGTCCGGGCGCGCTAAAGTACTGCCAGAGATACACCAAGCCGAATAGAATCGCTACGATGATGTTGATGATTGGCGAGTACTCCAGCCATTCGCCGGGTGTAGCATCGGCAGGTTTGGTTGGTGCAGTAAACTCGGCTTCTTGGGTTAATGCTGGATCGGCTTCGATGGTATCTTCTTTGCGAGGATGGAGCAGGGGTGTGTAAATCGTCAAAAAGACAATCACAATCAACGCCAAGAGAAGATTAAAGGGATGGAAAATTGTGTTCGCCACGCTAATCACGCCTAGTTGCTTTTCCATAAAATGCCCGGGCGTTGCTACGAGTAGTGGCGCGGACGCCGAAAGACCCGAGTGCCAAGTTGTGCCCAAGCCCAGATACGCCGCCGCGATGAGAAGCCGATAGTCCATCCCTTTTTGTTTTTTGACGAGATAACGCGCAAAGACAGCACTACCTACGATGGACAAGCCCCAGTTGAAAAACGAGAGAATCATCGAGACCGCCGCCATCAGCGCGATGACTCCTTTGGGACTCTTGGGCAAACCCGCCAGCCAGTTGAGCAATCGCCGAAACGGAGGCGATACGGCGACGATGTAGCCCGTGACGATGATAAGACACATTTGCATCGCAAAGGTGAGTAACACCCAGAAGCCGCGTCCCCAATAAAACATAAGCGTCACGGCTTTTTCTAAACTCAGTGCCCCTGGAAGTTCTGGTAGCCCTGAGGGTTTGTAGCCCGGACTAAGAAAGAACGCCAAAAGCCAAGCCACAATCGTCAAGATGATGGCGATGACATACGCATCGGGCACGAACCGTGTGCTCCAGTGGGTCATCGCTGTGGCAAGACGTTGTAACATAACACTCCCTCCTTTGGAATGTTTTGCTCAATGCTGATGTTACGAACACAAACGCGTTGCGCCCAGACTAGTGTTTGCCAATCACAAAGCCCAGTGGATCCACCTCCTTTCTGAGAATCTGCAACTCTTCGTCCGTCGGCTCTGGTGTAGTCGGCAATGGATCAACGAACAAGAGTTCAAAGCCGGTGTTAGCAATGACATCTTCTTTGGTGACGCCAGGATGCAAACTTTCGACTTGCATCCGTTTGCTTTCAGGATGAAAGCCAATCACCGCCATCGTTGTGATGACTTTGTGAGGACCGGTATCGCGCGGCAAGCCCGCGCGCTCGCGAGCGCCAGGTCCAGTGAGATAACCCGGCGTCGTCAGAAAATCTAACTTGGGCACAAAGCGTCGCTTGTCGTGGGGCGTGATGACGAGCGTTTTCCAACAAAAGGATGCGAGATCGTTTGCACCGCCACTTCCTGGCAAGCGTACTTTGGGCTTTTGATAGTCTGTGCCAATCAGCGATGTGTTGATGTTGCCGTACATATCAATCTGCGCGCAACCAATGAAAGTGTAATCTACCATACCGCGCTGGCACATCTCCATAATCAAGTCCATCGTGCCATGCAAGAGCGCGCCGGTTTGTGTGTATGAATCGGCAACCGAGATAGGCAACTTGACCAGTTGTGGTGCTACCGCGCCTGCCTCGAACATAATGATCAGGTTAGGGGCAGTGGTCTTTTGGGCTAGCATTGCCGCCGCCAGCGGCATCCCAGTACCAATGACCGCCGTCTTGCCATCTTCGAGTTGATGTGCGGCGGTGCACACCATCAGTTCCATCAAATTATAGCGTGCGTTTTGTGATGCCATGTTGTTCCTCCTCAACTGCGCTTCAAGGGTTCAAGCGCGATCAGTTCCGCCATACGCTTTTCACCACCTTTGAGCGCGAGGTACTCTTCAAAGTTCTTGGTGCCGTAGATGTACTTGTCCACGAATGCCGCGAGCGTTGCCTCGTCTTTCTCCGCTTCCATCCACTCCGCCAAATGTTCTTCATCCGAGTAATACTCGTACGGCATATTCCCCGGATAACTTCCGTAACGGACGAGACAAACTGCATCCACCATAAAGTAGGGAACCAGTGTCTTGCTTGGGTCTTGGCGAATTTCGTCAGTGCTGACGATCCGCTCGGTGGTGATGATCAAACGTTTGGACGCGCGCGCTAGATCGAAATCAGCAATGGCGATACCATCCACCTGCGCATTGCCATAGACATCGGCGCGATGAACGTGAATCACTGAAACATCTGGAAAAAGCGCGGGAACGGCTGCCAATTTCTGACCGGTGAAAGGGCAGGTGATTTCTTTGGCGGCACTGTACCGAAAGACATCGGTGCCGAGAGAGGAACGCACGGGCAGGAAGGGAACACCCATCGCGGCGGCTTTGTAACGCCAAGCCAACATAGCGTTTGTCCACTCGGTCACCTTCACGGCGCCGCTTTCCATCACACGGCGCGCGTTCGGCGACAAGCCGCGCATCTCCAATCCGACGATGTACGCAATGTCACAGCGGTCGAAGCATTTGCCGGCGGCGAGAATCTGAAAATCGTGAGTAGAGGTGTGCCCCGAAAAGCCGAGATTCTTTTTGCGCTGGCGCACAATCTCGTGGAGCACAGCGGTAGAAATACGAACGCCGCCAAAGCCGCCTGAGGCGAAATAATCACCATCGTGAATGAAACGACTCACGGCTTCGGCGACGCTCATCAGTTTGTTGGTCATTGCGCGCGGTTTGGTTCTAAAAAATTCGCGCGCGTCGGTCACATCGGGGCTGGTAAAGAGTGTTCCTTGAGGAACGATGGATTCAGGTGTGTCAGGCATAAGGCATACTCCTTGAGGAACAAAAATGCCTGTCTCTGTGGCGTTTGGAGACAGGCGCGCGAGGTTTGCCAATAAACTGGCAAGGGCTTGGCTCCATCGCCAATTTTATTATACTCCCAGTGTATTTGTTGTCAAGGGTTTGTGTCAATCATAGAACCTTACACCGAGCGTTCGCGCAGACGCTCGACAAGCGTGCTGTAAAAATACGTGCGTGGTTGAAAACGCGCAAAGCGCGCGACGTGCTGACTCGCTTGCACCAAGACCTCATCACCGTTTCGCAGTTCCACATCAATTTGCCCATCAATCGTCAGAATCGCGTCGTGATCGGTTTCCAAGCGAAAGTGTACGCGCGATCCTTCGGGCAAGACGAGTGATTTGAGTTGACTCAAGTATGGTGCGATGGGCACGAGCACAAGCGTTTTGACTTCGGGCGCAAGAATCGGTCCGCCGGTGGCAAAGACGTACGCCGTCGAACCAGTGGCTGTCGCGACGATGGCACCATCGGCGACGAATGTTTTCAGGTAATCGTCGTCAATGTACGTGGCGAGTCGAATGACGCGCGCGAGTTTGCCGCGTCCCACCACCACATCGTTCAACGCCTCCGATTCGCCAAAGGTTTGGTGATCGCGTCGCCAGAGCGCGTGGAGCATCGTGCGCTCTTCAAGCCAATACGAACCCTCCATCACCGCGCGCGCGTCGAATTGCTCCGGTGACCATTCGGACAAGAAACCGACGCGCCCCAAGTTGATCGCGAGAATCGGCAAGGCAAAGCGCGCACACGCGCGCGCCGCGCGCAAAATCGTCCCATCGCCACCCAACGTGATCGCGAGTGTTGCATCGGACGCGCAACACTGAATTTCACCTTGATTCCATGCAGAAACCAGTGAAGTGCGCGCACCCAATTGTTCCAATTCGTGTGCCCATTGTTGCGCCAACGTAAACGAGTGGGGCAATTTGGGATGATGCAAAAAGATAAAGTGTTTCATCGTGAGCATTATACCACATTTTGCAGACGCGTTGATGGTCAAGATCGCATCGCATACTCCATTGACGCGCTAGCGCGTTTTGACTACAATCTTCAAGCGGTTAGACCAGCAAGGTGGCTTGGCACTTGCGTCTAACCTTATTTTTTCCGAACGGAGGAAAACGATGCCTACACATACACAAATCACGCGCGCGTCACGCGCCGCGCGTGCAACACATAAACCTTCACGCCTCACTTATGCCACGTTGGCGGTCACGCCAGACGACGATCGCGCGTACGAGCAAGCCGTCGTCCAAGTGCGCGCAAGTCTGGGACAGCATTTTAGCAATTGGGTGAATGGTGTGGCGCGGACAGCCACGCAAGAATTCGCGCACACCAGTCCCGTCAATACAACTTGGATCGTCAGTTATTTTCCGCAGGGCACGCGCGAGGACGCGCGCGCGGCGATTCACGCCGCACGCGCGGCGTTTGCCGCGTGGAGTCAGATGCCGTATCGGCAGCGCATCAAAATTTTGCGTCGCGCCGCCGAGATGTTGTTTGAACGTCGCTATGCATTGGCGGCGTGGATGGCATTCGAGATCGGCAAGAATCGCGCCGAAGCACTTGCCGAAGTCTTTGAAGCCATCGAACTCATTCGCTATTACTGCGACCAGATGGAAACGCAACGCGGGTTTGTGTTACCACTTGGTTCACCAGGACGTGGACAAAAGACGACGAGTGTGTTGCGACCATACGGCGTATGGGCAGTGATCTCACCTTGGAACTTTCCGTTGGCATTAGCAGTGGGGATGAGCGCGGGCGCGCTCGTGACAGGCAATACCGTCGTCTTCAAACCATCGTCCGAAGCGCCTGTGCTGGGCTATGAAATTTATCGCGCGTTAACCGATGCGGGCCTGCCCGCTGGCGTGTTCAACTTGGTGGTAGGTTCTGGTGCAACGGTGGGCGCCGAGTTGCAGGAGAATCCCGACGTGGATGGGCTGATCTTTACCGGCTCATACACAGTGGGTATGCAGTTGTACAAGACTTTTGCCACCCAGTTTCCCAAACCGATCATTGCCGAAATGGGCGGCAAGAATCCGGCGATTGTCTGTGCCAGCGCGGATTTAGATCAAGCCGCCGAAGGTGTGATGCGCGCGGCATTCGGTTTTGGTGGACAAAAGTGTAGCGCGTGTTCGCGCGTGTACGTGCATCGGCGCGTCAAAGACGAATTCTTGCGTCGCTTGGTCGCGTACACTCAACAACGAGTTCGCGTTGGTGATCCCACGCGCAAAGAAACGTTTATGGGACCGGTGATCAATCAAGCGGCGGTGAATACGTACATCGCGGCAGTCCAAGACGCGCGCCAGAGTGATGGAATCGTTCATCTAGGCGGAACGCGTCTTACCGACGGAGACTTGGCGCACGGCTATTTCGTCGCACCGACGATTATCGAACTACCCAAGAACCATCGCTTGTTTCACGACGAGTTGTTCTTGCCATTGGTCGTCGTTGCCGATGTGGAATCGGTAGAGGAAGCGGTGGCTGAATCGAATCGCGCGATGTATGGTTTGTGCGCGGGCATCTACAGTCGCGATCAACAAGAAATCGCGTATTTCTTCGATCACATCCACGCGGGCGTGACGTATGTAAATCGTCGCGCAGGTGCGACTACAGGGGCTTGGCCCGGTGTGAACTCGTTTGGTGGTTGGAAAGCCAGCGGCACCACCGGCAAGAACGCGCTGGGACCGTATTACGTTCAACAATTTATGCGCGAACAAAGTCGGTGGATTGTAATGCACGAGTAACGCAGGGCTGGTGCCAAGCGAATCAATTCGCCGCAACAACGACCCGAAGCCCGCCGACGCGGGCTAAGCCGACGGAGGTCGGCTTGGGGTGGTCGTCGCGGCGACTTCCAGTCGCCAACACCGACTTTGCCCATTGACACCCCGCGCGCTTGGCGTTAGAATATCGTCACAATCAAAGTGGAGGAGCCAATGTCAACGACGACGTACGACCTTGAATCGGTCAAACTGCCGCGCTTGGCAGGTGGCGCGTTGCGCGTGTTCGTGACGCTGATGGAAAATCCTGTCACGCGTGGCGTGATCATCTCTAACTTGTTGCAGAGTGGTGGCATCACCAAACTGCGCGATCTGACTCTCGATGATCCACCCACGTTTTTTCCACGCTGGGACGCGCGCAGCACCCCAGTCGCGCCGGTGGATTTGGCGCGATTTACACAAACGACGCGCACGCACGGCAAGGGTTTTGCATTTGCCACGACGCGCGCGTATCACGATGCGTATCGCGCCGGTCTCACTACACCGATGCGCGTGGCAGAGCAAGTGCTTGCCGCCATCGAAGAGAGCAACGCGCGCACACCACCTCTGCGCGCGATCATCGCTTGCCAGCCCGACGATGTGATGGCGCAAGCGCGCGCATCGAACGAACGTTGGCGCGCGGGCAAACCGCTCAGCGTGTTCGATGGTGTTCCCGTCGCAGTGAAAGACGAAGTGGATATGGTGCCGTATGGCACCACGTGGGGCACGCGCTTTCTCGGCAAAACACCTGCCCGCGCTGATGCGACAGTCGTCGCGCGAATGCGCGCGGCGGGCGCGCTGTTGATCGGCAAGGCAAATATGCACGAGATTGGCATCGGGGTCACGGGGCTGAATCCACATCACGGCGTCACGCGCAATCCTTACAACGTCGCGCATTTCACCGGCGGAAGTTCCAGCGGCTCGGCGACAGCCGTTGCGGCGGGGCTGTGTCCTGTTGCGCTCGGCGCCGATGGTGGCGGCTCGATTCGCATTCCCGCGGCATTTTGCGGCTTGGTGGGACTCAAGCCGACGTTTGGACGCGTCAGCGAGTTCAGTTCCGCCGCGTTGTGTTGGAGTGTCGCGCACAACGGTCCGATTGGCGCAACCACCGAAGATGTCGCGCTGATGTACGCCCTCATCGCCGGTCCCGATCCGAACGATCCACACACCTTGCCTCAGCCGCCGGTCACACTCGACCGTTTTGATGATTTCGATTTGCGCGATGTGACGATTGGTGTATTCACCCCTTGGCTGGAACACGCGTCACCTGCGATGATCGCTGGGTGTCGGCAAATGCTCGATGCGTTTCAAGCGATGGGCGCGCGGGTGCAAGAAATCGAAATTCCCGAACTCGAAGCCGCGCGCGTGGCACACGTGGTTACGATCACTGCCGAAATGAGCGCGGTCCTCGCGCAGGCGTACCAAACACATCGCACCGATTTTGGTCTGGATGTGCGGACGAATCTTGCGTTGGCACGTTCCTTCACCGCGCGCGAGTACCTGCAAGCGCAACGTGTGCGCACGCGCGCGATGCGGCATTTCCAAAACGTTTTGGATCACGTCAACGTCATTCTCACGCCGGCGACTGGTTGCACTGCTCCCGCGATCCCGCGCGATGCACTGCCAGACGGCGAATCGGACTTGACGACACTGATGGAGATTATGCGCTTTGCGCCACCCGCGAATTTGACCGGCTTGCCAGCGATTGCGTTTCCTGTTGGATACGATGCCGCTGGGCTACCCATCGGTTGCCAATTGATTGGACGCGCGTGGGAAGAGCACACGTTATTGCGCCTGGAGCACGCGGCAGAGCAAGTCATAGAACGCCGTCAACCGCAAGTGCATTATCGGTTGCTATAATCGCGTCAACGGAGTGGTTTATTCGTTCATTCGTTCATTCGTTTATTCGTTCAATATTCGTTGAGTCGAATTCTCACACAAACGCGTGACGGAGCCAAGCATCCGTCACGCGTTTTCTTTACGCTCTAACTGACGTTACAAGTTTGCAAACTTGTCCCAAAAGTCTAATGAAAACGTCGCTCGCTACGATCCAAACGTAACTCTCCCGATAGACCCAGCACGCTTTGAATCAGCGTGAGGTACACTTGATCCATCGTGTCTTGACGCAAACGTACTTGCCGATCCACACTGTACAACAACGCGTTGTACACATCGGGTCCGCCATAATCGGCTTTGAGGAGCGCAAGTAAGTTCGTCACGCGTTCTAAATCAGCGGGCTGGTCAAGCAAAATCTCGGCATTGGTCTCGATGTCGCGCATCGTTTCAGAGCGACCGAGACACGTCGCTGGCACATCCACGCGCAACACATCATCAAAATCATCGAGGCGCACAAAAAACGAAGCAATCGCTGGCAAGTCTTGCACGTGTCCGAATACCACCGCTTCGGGTTGTTGCTCGAACGCGCGTTTGCCAAAAAGAATCGGCGTGGAAAAACCGGCGGCGTTCTCCGTCCAGCGATAGAGGCATTCGCTATCGGCGATTTCTTTTTCTTTGGGCAGGTCTTCGCCATACTTGTTCTGCCACCAGACGCGTGTGTGCGTGGCTTGGCGACTGGTCTTGGCAATCGAGATGAGCGTCAAGTTGCGCGCGGCGCAATGCGCAAACAAGCGTAAATATTCATCCAAAGTTTTTTGTGGTAGATCAAGATTCGGAATGTCAGGAGGCATTTCGCGGAACGGATACAGTTGCGGCAACTGACCGTACAACGCGCCGTCCAAAAAAATCACACTTGCCATCGGCATCTCTGCCGCGTGCTGACTCGCCAAACTAATTTCGAGATGATGCATCATCAACTCGGCATAGCGTTCGATGAACGGTGTAGGCACAATGCCCGGCAAAATCTCGATGTCAACCCGCGTGTCTTCGAGCGCGACGTTCGCGCGTTCGCCGATGATCAACGCTTGGGCAACAAAGAGATACGCGCCGTTGACCAGATGCCGCACCGCGCGCGAACCATCTACCGCGAACGCAGGACGACGTTCCGACGCGTCGAGAGGCGGTAAACGATGCCAATGCTGGCGAACCAGTTCCGCGAGCGGTCTTTCGTGCACGTCCGCGTCGGGGCGCAGCGTTTTCATCAGCGCACTTTTTTTCTCTTCGACTTTTTCACTCAACCGATCAATGAAATTTGCCATCTTGTACGAAACTATACAATCACGTAGTTTTCTCCAAAATCTCGACGGGCACCTGGGTCAGGCGTTTGAACTCTTCAGCGTCGGCGCGCGTGCCTACAACACTCTCATCGCCCCAATGCATCGGGATTGCTAACGCGGGACGAATCGTGTGCGCGGCTTCGACGGCTTCGCGCGCAGTCATCACGTACTTGCCACTCACCGGCAAAAGCGCGATGTCGCATCGGATTTGCGCCATTTCGGGAATCACGTCGGTATCGCCAGCGTGATAGATGCGCTTGCCGCCCAACGTCACGATGTAACCGACGTGCCCAGCGGACTTGGGATGAAATTGTTTGTTGGGATTGTACGCTGGCACAACCTCAATGGGAACGCCGTTCACCGTCACTTTGTCGCCCGGTTTGACGACCTGAATCTTCAGGTTCGATTTTGCCGCCACCGATTGTGGCGCAACGATGATCGTGTCGGGTTTGGAAATTTTGGCAATGTCGTCGGGCGAAAAGTGATCACGATGCTCGTGCGTTACTAGAACGATGTCGGCTTTTTCAGCATTCGGCGCGAGTTTCCAAGGATCAATGTAAACGACCTTTTCGCCTTTCAAACGAAAACTGTCGTGACCCAGCCAAAAAATGTTTTCGACCATTTGCCCTCCTTGTGGAGATTAGAGATTGGAGATTGGAGACTAGAGATTGGAGATTGGAGACTAGAGATTGGAGATTGGAGATTAGAGATTACACAATGCAGATTGATCGAATTCTAAAATTCAAATCTCAAATCTCTACTCTCAAATCCCAAATCTCAAATCTCAAATCTCAAATCTCTAATCTCTAATTCTCCAACCCCAATTTGACGCACACTGATTTCTGATTATAATTCAAACTGTGATGCGGGAGTAGTTCAGCGGCAGAACGCCACCTTCCCAAGGTGGATGTCGTGGGTTCAAATCCCATCTCCCGCTTGGGACGACGAAGGACGAATGACGAACGACAAAGGCATTCGTCCTTTGTCTTTTGTCTTCCATCCTCCGTCACTTGTTCACCCACTTGATGTTTCCCCAATCGCCTTTCCGCGCATAGACAATGCCCAAGTTGAACACTTGTCCCACGTACGTTTTGCCATCATACACAAATTCAAATTCGTCGGTCTGCGGATACCCTAGATTGTTCGCTTGCGCGAATTGATAGAGCGCGGCTCGATCATTGATGGGCATCCACTTGAATTTGCGCGCGGCGCGCCACACGGTCACCTCCAACGCCATTCGCGCGTACTCGACGTTGGGACCTGGGCAATTGGCTTTGTCCACCGGATCAATCTCGTAATGTCCAATCAACGTGCGACGCGGTACGTACGTCAAATCGAATTGTTCCGCCAGCCACAAGAGCAAGCGATTGTTCGCGTCGTACATCGCCTCTGTCCACTTGTCAGCAGGATAGCCCTCGTGTTCGATGCTGATGGTGTACAGGTTCGGATTGACTTTGGGGACAAGGTCTTGCCACGTTGGTTGCACGACTTTGCCCGCTGGATTGTACCACTGTCCGTCCTTCCATGCCAAGCCATTGGCGTATGCTGTGTCGTTCACCGAGACGTACTGTTCAATCGTGCCATCTTTGCCAATGCAGAAATGCGCGGATGCTTTGCGCGCGGGATTGTTAAAAGTTGGGAACACCGCGCTCAGCGGTCCTGCCGCGATGTGTAACACAACGGCTCTCACCTTTTGTCCGTCACGTCCGACGGAAAAATTGTCGCTGACGATTGGACGTTTGGTCGCAAAAGGACACCAATCGAGAGGCAAGTTCGTCTCCTTTACTTTGTATTGGTGAGCAATTTACTTCGCACAAATTCGCGTACGTGTTTCATCGCCTTGACCGCGTCGCGCGCTTCGTCTTTGGTTGAGAATTCGCCAGGGTAGCGAATATCCACCGCATAGGCGTTAAGCAAATCAAGTGAAGGATGAAGCAATTCAAACGTGCCATCTTTAGCCGAACAAAGTTTTAACAATTCAATCAAGTTGTGGGTTCTCGGTGGATCAATTTCGTGCGAGACAAGAAAGGCTTTCAAGTACTTTTCCGCACATTGTTGCGCGTGAAAGCAGACCGCGTCATAGTTGGGCTTGCGACGCGCTGTCAATTCGCGGCGTGCTGTATTGTAATCACCTTCGGCTTTGTTGATCCAATCAGCCAGAATTTCGTTCATATAGCACTTTACCCTTGGTTGTTATCTCACGTAAAAAGTAATCTCCCATTGCAATACGCTTTTGAATTTGTTGAGGAGTGCGTACTAGAATGTCCATTCCAAAAGGATGTGGCGACAATGCCCGCGCGATCTCGATCTGTTTGGCACGCGGACGTTCGTGCGTTTCCATCACCACCAACAAATCCACATCGCTGTACCGATGCGGCTTGCCGTACGCATACGAGCCGAACAGAATGACGCGTTCAGGATCGAATTTCTCGACGATGCGTTTGACGATGGCGTTAATCGCGCGGCGCGGAATTCGCGCGCGCGTGCGGCGTGCGCGCGTGGAGCGATTCTTTTTCTGATTCGACTTCAATGGACACATTTCAGACTACTGGATACGCTTCGTTTTATCCGTTCAATTTCTCTCGCACATATCCCAGAAACTCTCGAAGGGCTTGTTCAGGATCATCCGCAAGAAAACTCTCGGTTACCTCACCTGTCTCACCATCGTGAAAGTGTTTGGGAAATGTTTTGACCGATTGCCACTTGGTATGTGGCATATTGTTGTGACGAAAGTATTTACCGTCGAGATGAATTCGTTCCCAATGGCAAGCAAAACGTCCTTCGATTTCACTCGACCACCAAAAATCAACAAACGACCCGTCAATTAGCACAACGCGCAACTTGTTGCGGTAAATGCTCGTTGATTCAACAATGTCTGCAAACTCTTGTTCGGCGATTGTCGCAAGTGCTACCAAATTTGGCTTCACAGTTCTCCCAGTAACTTTTGCAGGCGCGCAATACGGTGAGTCAAATAGTCCACATTTTGAAAATCATCGAGAATCGCGTCTTCTTCCACTTGTCCCGTTTTGATGAGTTCATCCATCTCGGCTAAAGACGTTACGCCAAACTTGGCGCAGCGCGCGCGGCATTCTGCTTCCAGCGCGCGAATCTTGTCGCGCAGCAAGGCACGCAACGCCTCCCGAATGACCTCTTCTTCACCTAGCGCAAGTTCCTGCGCCACTTGTTTCATCTCAACGACCATCTCATCCTCCTGCAACGGTGTGCATCGCTCGCCACACACGTTCAGGTGTCATCGGAATTTCGTTGAGCCACACGCCCACCGCATCGTACACGGCGTTCGCGACCGCTGGGGCAACACCATCCATCGGAATCTCAGCAACGGCTTTCAAACCAAACGGGTGCGACGGCTCGAATGTCTCGACGAAAATCGTTTGCAGTTGTGGCATTTCATCAGCGGCAAAAATTTTGTAATCGCCGAATTGTCGAATCAGCGAATCACCGCGCGCGTCGTACAACATCTCCTCGCACAGCGCGTATCCCAACGCTTGTGTCATTCCACCTTCGATTTGTCCCGACGCGGTAGCAGGATTGACAATGACGCCGCTATCCACTGCCATCACCAATTTTTCGACCGTGATTTGTCCTGTCTCTGTATCCACGAGCACCTGCGCGAATTGCGCGGCGAACGGCGGCGGCGACTTGGGCGATACAAACGATGCGACCGCCATAATTTGCTGCTGCTCTTTGTGGTGCAACGATTCGAGCGCGACTTCCTGCAAGGTGACATAGCGTCCGTCAGGTGCAAGCGCACAACGATCGCGCAGAACGATTTGATCAGGCGTGACCGCTGACCGCTGACCGCTGACCGCTGAATGCGCGTCATCGGTCGTCGGTCGTCGGTCGTTCAACATCTGTGCCGCGACCTCGCGAATCTGCGCCGCGACTTGTTCCGCCGCGCGCACCACTGCGCCACCCGAAATGTACGTGGTGGACGATGCGTACGCGCCCTTGTCGAACGGTGTGAAATCGGTGTCGCTGGAGTACACGATGATGTCATCAATCGGGCAACCCAAAATTTCGGCGGCAAGTTGCGCAAGCACTGTGTCCGACCCTGTGCCCAAATCCGTCGCGCCGACAAGCAAGTTGAACGAACCATCATCGTTGATTTTGATGGACGCCGCGCCCATATCGAGATACGGAATCGCCGTGCCTTGCATCACACACGCGACACCTTGCCCGCGACGGAGGTGCGGTTTGCCCGGCACGAGTCGCCAATCTGCGACCGCTGACCGCTGACTGCCGACCGCCAATTGCTTGCTACGGTCGGTGGTCGGCGGTCGGCGGTCGTGTTTCCATCCTATCGCCTTCGCGCCGCGTTCCACACATTCCGCCAACCCACACGATTCGATCGTTTCTGGATGCGGTGGGCGTCCCTCGTTCCACGCTTTCGACATCGGCAACTCGTCACCAACTTTGACCGCGTTCTTCAAACGAAACTCCAACGGATCGAAACCAAGTGCGCGTGCAATTTTTTCGATGTGCACTTCGAGTGCAAAGAAACCTTGTGGCACACCGTAACCACGATACGCGCCAGCGGGTGGTGTGTTCGTGTAAACGACGTGCGCGTGAAATTTGATGTTCGGCACGTTGTACAAATTCATCGCCTTTTGTCCAGTATTGCCCGTCACCGTGAGCGCGTGACAACCGTACGCGCCGGTGTCGGAGAGCGCGTACATTTCGTTGGCGATGATTTTACCGTCTTTGGTCACACCGGTTTTCAAGCGAAGGCGCATCGGGTGGCGCGAGCGCGCGGCGATGAATTCTTCTTCGCGCGTGTACTCGAATCGCACTGGGCGCCCCGTTGCAATCGTCAGATGCGCGGCAACATCTTCGATGAGCACTTCTTGCTTGCCACCAAAGCCACCACCGATGCGCGGCTTGATGACGCGAATGCGTTTGGGTGGCAAGCCCAACACCGGCGCAAGGATGCGTCGCACGTGAAACGGCACTTGGGTTGACGTGCGAATCACCAGCCGATCATCTTCGTCCCAATACGTGATGACGACGTGCGGCTCGATGTGCGCTTGTTGCACTTTGGGTACGACGTACTCGTCCTCGAAAACGTAATCGGCTTGCTGGAACGCTTCTTCGATGTTGCCAAGTTCAATGTTGATGTGCGCAGCAACGTTGCGCGCAGGATCGGAGACGTTCGCGAAATTCACAAATTCCGGTTCGTCGTGAATGATGGGCGCGCCCGGCTTCATCGCGTCGCGCGCATCGAGAATCGCTGGCAGTTCTTCGTATTCGACTTCGATCAGTTCCAACGCGCGTTCGGCAATCTCTTCGGATTCGGCAGCGACGAATGCGACGCGGTCGCCGACAAAGCGCACTTTGCTATCGAGCGAAAATGTATCGAGCGGACCGGGAATCGGATCGGATTGACCGGCGGTGGAATAGACGACGCGCGGAATGTCTTTGTAGGTCAAGACAGCGTGTACGCCCGGCAACGCGCGCGCTTTCGATACGTCAATGCGTTTGATGCGTGCATGTGCGACGGGCGAATGCAACACTTTGGCGTACAACATTCCGCGCAATTCGATGTCGTCGGTGAACACTGGCTTGCCTTGCGCGAGTTTGACCGCGTCCACTTTTTTCTCTGGCTTGCCAACGACGCGCGTTTCGGTGATTGGAGGCGCGACGACCATTGTTGGGGCTTGGGTGATGGGGAAATTAGGTGATTGGGTGATTGGAGATTCGGTTGGCGGCAACTCCTCACGCGGTTCAGGCGGTACAAACGGTAATCTCCAATCTCCAATCTCTAATCTCTCTAATCTCTCCTCCCCGCGCATCATCTCTGCCGCGCGCAACACCGCTTGCACCGGTTTGACATACCCAGTGCATCGGCACAACACGCCGCTGAGCGCGTCGCGCACTTGCTCTTCGGTCGGTGTGAGAGTTCGGTCAAGGAGCGCTTTGGCGGCGAGAATCATCGCGGGCGTGCAATAACCGCACTGAATCGCGCCAACTTCGATGAAGGCTTGTTGGAGCGGATGCAAACCTTGCGTGCGCTTCCAACCTTGTTCTTCCACTTGCCCCAACGCTTCGATCGTGGTGATGTGTTTACCATCGGCTTGCGCGGCGAGCATCATACACGAGTTCATCGGCACGCCGTCAACCAGAACCGCACACGCGCCGCATTCGCCGTTATCGCATCCATACTTGACGCCAAAGTAACCATGCGCGCGCAGCGCACGCAACAGCGTCTCGTTGGGTGCAACGTCCCAAATTTGATTTTCGTTATTGACGGTTAAATGAATTTTCATAGCCACCTCAACAAGTCGCGCTATCTTGTCTTCAATCCCAACTTGGCGCGTACGAATTCGCGTACTACTTTCATTGCTTTGATGGCTTCTTTGGCTTCTTCCACTGTGGCTGTCGTTCCAGGATAGCGAATGGCAACACTATACCAATTCAAAAGTTTTAATTCGTTATGGAGCAACCGCATATCAGAATCAACGGTTTGTGCCAGTCCCTCTAACTGTAACAAATCGTGAACTCTTGGAAATGCTACTCGATGTCGAACCAGAAATGCCTTGAGATATTTCTCTGCGCACTGCTGGCACTGATTACAAATTACATCAGGTACGGGATTCTTTCGACGCTTGGCAAGATCAAGTGCGCTCAGGTAATCGGCTTCGGCTTTCTTTACCCAATCTTCAACGGGGTACTCGTTCATACAACACCTTGCCTTTTGTCACAATCTCCTTGAAAAAACAATCTCCAATCTCTAATCTCTCCTTCAACTCTGCCGACGTACGTGTGATAATGTCCACTGGAAAAGGACGTGGGCGTAGAATCTCCGACAACAACATCGCCCGTTTGTGAAGACTCAAATCACTTTCCATCACCACGAACAAATCCACATCGCTATCTTCGTTGGGATTGCCATAGGCGTACGAGCCAAAGAGAATGATTTTCTCAGGATGCACCGCGTCCACGATTTTCTGCGCGGCTTGGCGAATCTTCTCTTCGGTGATGGGCAACCAATAAAAGCGCGGAGTACGTTTCGATTGAGCGCGCGTCGTCTGCTGACGTTTGCGCGAACGTTTGATGTTCGATCTTGACATCTCAGATTCCCCAACAGATGGCGCAAAGGCGAATGAATTCACACTAACAACTACCCGAAGCCGCCCTTCGGCGGCTAATTTAGCCCGCGCAGGCGGGCTTTGGGTCTTTGTCGCGGCGACTTCCAGTCGCCAACACCGACTTTGCACCAACCCTGCAAACTCCCCTTACCCATTATACCACTTGAACGTTTTGTGGTAAAATGATGCCGACGCTATACTGGGAGGTTCGCTTTGCTCAAACGTCTGCTGTTGATTGTCGTGATGGCGTTGACCGCGTGCGCGCCGCGCGCACTTTTGGAGAACGTGAGTCTGAATCCCGATGCGATTTCACCTTTTGCTGGTAGTCCAAATCGCGCGACGACGATTCGTTACACCCTCGGTCGCGATGCCACCGTTTCGATTTACCTGCTCCTGTCTCTTATAC
>JAOACU010000141.1 GCA_026417715.1 Anaerolineae bacterium
CCACTGTCCCACTGTTTTACTGTCTCACTGTCTCACTGTTTCACTGTCCCACTGTCCCACTGTCTCACTGTCTCACTGTCCCACTGTCCCACTGTCTAACTGACCCGGAGTCACTATGCAACACAAATGGTGGATTTTCGTCCCCGTAGGCATCGGCGCGTTTATGGGTGCGATTGGCACGAGTGTCGTCAACATCGTGTTGCCCATCGTCAGTCGCGATTTTGGCGTGAGCGTTTCCACAATCGAATGGGTCATCACAGTCTATCTGCTCATCGTCAGCGGCTTGCTGTTGAGTTTCGGACGCTTGGGTGATTTGTACGGACACAAGGTCATCTATCTGATCGGTTTGGCGATTGTTGTTTTCAGCGTGCCGTTGTGTGGATTTGCGCAAAACGTGCCGATGCTGATTGCGGCGCGCGCGTTGCAAGCCATCGGCGCGGCGATGATTTTTTCCAACGCGCCTGCGATTCTCACGATGAACTTTCCCGCCACGCAACGCGGGCAAGTGTTGGGCTTGCAATCAATGATGGTGTATCTGGGACTCACGGTTGGTCCTTCACTCGGCGGTTGGTTAACAACGCAATTCAGTTGGCGCTCTGTGTTCTTCATCAACCTTCCCCTGGGCTTGCTCGCGCTGTGGTTGGGTACGCGCTGGATTCCGCGCGACCGACCTGCCTCTACGCGCGAATCGTTCGATGTGATTGGCGCGGGGACGTTCATCGTGGCGTTGATGTTGTTTCTCCTCGCGTTGAATCAAGGACACGCGTGGGGTTGGACATCGCCAACGATTCTCACAATGTTCGTCGCCGCGATGATTTTAGGCGCGCTCTTTGTGTACATCGAACGACACGTTGCCAGCCCAATGCTCGACCTGACCTTGTTTCGGCAACGACTTTTTTCGGCGGCAACCGTCAGCGCGATCGCGAATTACATTTGCATCTACAGCATTCTGTTCCTGATGCCGTTCTACCTGATTCAGGCGCGCGGTTTCAGCGCGGCACACGCCGGCATGCTCCTGACTGCGCAACCACTCGTGATGGCAATCAGCGCGCCGATTGCAGGCACACTTTCGGATCGTATCGGGTCGCGATTGTTGGCGACTGTGGGGATGACGGTGCTCGCATTCGGCACGCTCTTGTTATCACGATTGAATGCCGCATCGTCTTTCAACGATGTCGCCCTTGCACTGGCATTGGCAGGACTCGGCACGGGATTGTTCACATCGCCGAACAACAGTGCGTTGATGGGTGCCGCGCCGCGCCATCAGCAAGGTGTAGCCGCAAGTGTGCTCGCCACCGCGCGCAACGGCGGAATGGTTTTGGGTGTGGGTTTGGCAGGCGCGCTCTTTTCGACCGTGCAAACA
Source organism: Anaerolineae bacterium (assembly GCA_026417715.1). GTDB lineage: Bacteria > Chloroflexota > Anaerolineae > UBA4142 > UBA4142 > VGOB01. Next base: position 1,364 of record JAOACU010000141.1, read on the forward strand.
CAATTTGGTGGCACAATCTTCGACGGCATCAGTGTAGGGTTGCTTGCCGCCGCGTGCGTGTCACTTGGCGGCGCGATCACATCGGCAGTGCGGGAGTGATTGCGTATCACGTATCACGTATTGCGTATTGCGTATGTGCCCTTGCCCTCTCTGTGATTTTCTGCTATACTCCAAGCAGTGGATTGTTACGCCAGGATTTGGAGGAGGGCGTATGAAAACAAACATTACCGCGAAAAAAAGCGCGCGTAAAACGCCCAAGATTCGCGTGCTGATTGTGGATGACCATCCGCTCTTTCGCGCGGGGTTGCACCGCGTTCTGGAATTAGAACCCGATTTGGAAATCGTTGGCGAAGCAGCAAACGGTAACGAAGCCCTCGAAAAAGCGCGCACACTCAAGCCCGATGTGATTTTGATGGACGTCAACTTGCCCAACCTCAACGGGTTGCAAGTGACGCGCGAACTGACTGCATCGCGCCAAGATGTTGCCGTCATCATCTTGACCGCGTATCACGATGACGAACAAATGCTCCATGCGATTCGCGCCGGCGGCTCGGCGTATTTTCCCAAAGATGTTGATCCCAAAGAACTGATTCGCGCGATTCACCAAGTTCGCGAAGGCAAATACGTACTCAACGATGCCGTGCTTGCCAAGCCCCAAGTAGCCAATTGGCTCATCAACCAATTTACCCAAATGCCGATTGCCGCGACCGATGATGCGGAACTTGCTTTCCAACCACTCTCCGCGCGCGAGATGGAAATTTTGACCCGCATCACACATGGCAAAAGTAACAAAGAAATTGCGCGCGACCTAGGCATCAGTTGTCAAACTGTCAAGAATCATATGACTTCGATTCTGCGTAAACTCGCGGTGAACGATCGCACCCAAGCCGCTGTGTACGCGCTCAAACGTGGCTGGATTCGTTTGCAAGATACACCGTAAAGACCGACGCGTTGTGTGAGGTAGCATATGCCCGCCCCGATTCCGGACCCTATCCAAATTGCCGAAGAGGCAGAGAAAGAACGCGCGCAGTTAGAGAGTGAAGCGCGCGAGATTGATGTTCTGATCAAACAAACCACCGGCGAAATAGACAAACTGCAACAGCGCCAAAGTGATATTGCTTTGCGTTTGCGCCAACTGGATGCCAACTTGGAGTCATACTCGCGCGAAGACATCAAGCAAGCGTATTTGAGTGCGCAAGACGTGCAATTACGCTTGTTGATGATGCGCAGTCAACTGGAACAACTGCAAAACAAACAACGAATGATGCAACGCTATCGCGCGCAACTCGACCGCGTCTCGCTCGTTGCGCGACAGTTAGCCGAAGCCTCCGCGTCTGTCCTCTTGGGCAATGACCACGCGCGCAGTATTGATCAACAATCTATCGTTCAGATCATCGAGGCACAAGAACTTGAACGCCAACACCTGTCGCGCCAGATGCACGATGGACCCGCCCAATCGCTCACGAATTTGATTTTGCAAGCCGAAATCGTCGAACGACTTTTTGATGCAGACCCGAACAAGGCGCGCACGGAACTAGCCAACCTCAAAGCCGCCGCGAATGCCACCTTTCAACGCATCCGCGATTTCATCTTCGACTTGCGTCCGATGATGCTCGACGATTTGGGTTTGATTCCCACCTTGAAGCGTTATGTCCAAACTTTTGAAACGAAACATCACATCGCTACTCACTTGACCACTCAAGGCGAAACCGCGTTACCTTCACATATCGAAGTGGCGATCTTTCGCACTGTGCAAGAATTGATGAACAACGTTGCGCGTCACGCCCATGCCTCGCGTGTTCAGGTGGCACTTGATCTACAAGACGACCCCGTGATTATCACCGTCGAAGACGATGGTAGCGGGTTTGATGTAGAATCGGTTTTGGCGGCGGCACGACAACGCGGCAGTTCAGGGTTAGCCAATCTCGAAAAACGCTTGCAGATGTTGCATGGCAAGATTCAATTCCAGAGTAGCACAGGGCGCGGCACCAAAGTTCGAGTGGAACTGCCGTTGGCGTAACCACCTGAAAAGTGTTACACAATCGTTATCAAACCGTAACGCTTTGTTATTCACATTGATTAAATAGTGTGGTATAATGGCATTGCTAGATTGAGTTGATAATCATTCGAGACTCAAACGCAACACAGTACCGCTCTCCTATTGCAGTCTTTCGCGTTGTGGAGTATAATGCGAGCAGTAAGGACGCGGAAACCCTTAGAGAAAGGAGGTGAAAAAGAATGTATCTCCCGCGTGAGGAAGGTCAGGGCTTGGTTGAGTATGCGTTGATCCTCGTCTTGGTGGCTATCGTCGTGATTGCGATTTTGGCGTTGCTTGGCCCGCAAATCGCGAACATTTTCTCGCGAGTCACCAGCGGCTTGGGCGGCACGTAATTCCAACAACCAGCCAACACTTTGGGCCCTATCCCAGATAGGGTCCATGCCAATATCCCATCATTCTATCGCCAATTTTCGATCGTTTCATTCTTTCATTCGTCAAGGGGGTTAAGGGATAAGATACTTAACCCCCTATTCCCGTATGTTAAGAATTCGGTTCGGCTCAAAAGAATCCAACAAACGCGCGGCGTATGGCCAAAGTATGCTGGAGGTTGCGGTAGCCCTCCCGTTTTTGCTTCTCATCGTTTTCGCTTTGATTGAACTGGGCATTGTCTTTGCCTCCTATTTGTCCCTTGTCAACGCCACGCGTGAAGGCACCGTCTTTGCCACGATGTACCCCGAATTGGCGGATCCTGCATGCGGCTCTACACCCAATCCCAATTGCGTTGGCGCCAAAGACAATCAACCTTTTGGCTCAGGTACAACTTTGTGGCGCGAGTATTTCAAGCGTGTCAACGATGAGGTGGTCGTGGTGATTGGGGATCCATTGCGCGCGGGGCAAGTGGTCATTACAAATACTTTGGTTGTCCAACGTCCTGTGCTGGGACCGGCGACTACGGCTTGTCCCACGCGCAAAGAAGCCGGCTGTCCTATCACTGTGACAGTGCAATACTATTTGCGCACATTCACGAGCGATATGTCCTTGCCAGTGCCGCGTGTGCGCAGTAGCGTGCCAGCAATGCCTGCCTTTAATGCTTCGCCCGTTCAATGGACCAACTGGTTCTTTACGGTCTTGGGGAATGTGGATTGGAGCACAGGTTGGCGAATGGGCTTGCCGAATTACTATTTACTTACCTACACCTATTCGATGCCTATTCGATAAAAGAGTGTGGTGATGTTCAAACTGCGTAAACGCGCACACGGTCAGTCCTTAGTCGAATTTGCCTTTATGTTCCCGATCTTTCTCGGAGTATTGATCGGGCTGATGTCATTGGCTATTCTTTTTTATTCTTACGTTACTTTACACCTCGCTGTGCGCGAAGGAGCAGGTGTCATTGTTCGCTGTCCATCCTTGAACTGCGATACACCACGCTTGAACAATGGCAATCCTATTAGAACGATAGAAGACGTTAGAACTTATATCAGAGAAAAGAGTTTTTCGCTCAACGTCGGGCAGATGAATATTTTGATCGAGCCGACGAGTCAAAGTCAATGGGTTGTCGGAGTGCAGGTATCGGTATCTGCCTCCTACAGTGTCCCCTTGCCGGAGGTAGCAATACCAATGCAAAACAGCACCCTCCGCTTGGGGCGAATACAAATTCAAGCCCAGTCGGTTATGACAATCGAATGAGCGCAACAACGGGAGGTTAACTATGAACAGCGAGTTCAAACGCCAAGCCGGTCAATCGGTCATCGTTATCGCGTTCGCCTTGGTCGCGCTAGTGGCTTTACTGGCGCTGGTAGTGGATGCTGGCAACGCCTACGTCCAACGCCGTCAAATTCAAAACGCGATGGATTCGGGTGCCCAAGCCGGCGCACTGGCTTTGGCACAGGGTAAGAACAGCGGTCAGATTGCGGCAGCGGTCAATCAGTTTGTTCAGCAAAATGGTGTCAATCCCAACGATGTGCGTGCGTACTATGTGGTGCAAGACGCCAACCGAAATAACATCGTTGTACGCGATCGCCAGATTTCGGCGTACGGTGCAGGGTGGGTTCCGAACACGATCAACTACAACGGCGTCGAACTCCCTGTGGTTGGTGTGCAAGTAGAGGGGAACAAAACCTTCGACACCTTCTTCGCTGGTGTGATCGGCGTGAGACAAATGCCGGCGGGCGGTGCGTCTGCTGCCTACGCCACCAAAGGCGCGTGCTATGGAAGCGGCTTGTTCCCGCTCGCCGTAAGCGAAGGTAACTTTCCGATTGATCAGCAAACCGGCGTGAGAACTGTCCATTATAAAAATGACGAACCCGACTACGTCTACAAGATTTGGCAAAAGGATAGTGACGTTTCTCCTGATCCACGTTCAGGTAACTTTGGTTGGCTGTTCTGGCGTGGTCAGAATTCGAGCGCGGCAGTCCTTGCCGATAATATGAACAACGCCGAAAGCGGAGTTAGCGGCACGTGGTCAGTGGGCGAGTTGATTCCGGGCAACACCGGCGTTTCGGCAAGTGATGCTGTCCACCAAGCCCTGCGCGATCGCATTGATGGAGTCAAACCCAAAGAGGTCGTCGTGCCAGTGTACGACGAATTCAGCGGTACAGGAAACAATGCGCGCTATCGCATCGTTGGGTTCGCTCGATTCGAAATTACCTGTTTCCGCTTTGGTAACGGTGCATCGCAAACGTATGGTAACTGCGTTACCCGGAACCCGGCTTCGGGCGACAAGTTCATCGAAGGCAAGTTTATCAAGTGGGTGGATCCTTCTGCTGAAGGCGGTTGCGCCAACTTTGGTGTAAGTAGTGTCAAGGTTCGTCCGCCGGTTAACCCTCAACGCGCGCTCGTCGGTTCGGTCAAAGTCCAAAAATTAACGTTGACGCAAAGTGCTCCTTCCTATGTGCACGTGCCTGTAGATGTAGTGAATGTGATTGATATCTCAGGTAGTATGAACGATACCTGGCCGGGGAGTGGGGGTACTACTGTGCCCAAATTAACGAGCGCGAAACAAGCCCTGACTTTGTTCAACAACAACTTACGCCCAGACCTAGGAGATAGAGCCGCGCTGGTAAGTTTCCCATTGACTAGCACCGGGACTCGCTATAGTTATAACTGCGAAACTTCTGGTAACACGACAAGCTACTATACCGCCAAATTGGAATTGGGGCTGACTACTAACATCACAGGTACTGGCGGTATCGTTAGCAAGATCAATGCCTTGACTGCAAACGGGTATACACCGATTGCAAGTGCAATGAAACTGGCGCGCGAAACTGCTCTCGGCTCAGGGCGCAACCCGAACGCCGTATCTGTCATCATCTTCGCCTCTGATGGTATGACCAACGTACGCTTGGACGGTCGAATCACCGGGTACGGCGGTCGAGTCTATAACCCGCCATCTTGCAATCAACCCGCCGAACAAGAAGCGCTCGACGAAGCCAACATCGCCAAGGGTGACTATAACCCTGTGGACTATAAACCCGATACCATCATCTTCACAATTGCTATCGGCACGGACTTTAACCCTGCCCTGTTGCAGGCAATGGCTACACCAACCACCGATCCTAACAGACCGTACTATTACCGTGCAACCGATGCGGCTTCGATGGCGCAAATCTATCAGATGGTTTCGCAACGCGTCCAGCAAATCGGTACGGAAACATGTCGTGTCATCACATCAGAAGATTTTGCGCGCGGTGGCACTGTGACCGTTCGCTTTCCGAATGGCACTCAGCGTACCGTCACGACCACTTCTAACGGTGAATTCATTCTCACCGGAAGCGATGTGGTGGATGGCACATACACCATCGTGGCGGCGAGTGTGACCATCAACGGTATCACTTACAATGTGTTCACGGATGGGCTAGGCGGTCCTCCGCTTGGCTCCAACCCAACGGTCACCGTAGGCACGGCGAGCGGAACCTATCGCACCGATTTGTTCCTCAAAGCCGGTAGCACCCCAACCTGTGGTAACTAGTTTGGTGGTTGTATAGACCTTCGAGGTCTCGAAGGTCTGAACACTTCAAAACACAACAGACCTGTCGGGGATTCCTGACAGGTCTGTTTAGCAATAGGTAGAATTACCCTCTTGTTTTTCCGCGCGCAACGTGTTATTATTTGATCGCTCTTGGAGAAAGAAGTTTCCCGACCTCACAGGTCTCAGAGACTGTCTCTTATACA
>JAOACU010000142.1 GCA_026417715.1 Anaerolineae bacterium
ATGTGTATAAGAGACAGGTATCACCACCGCGTATTCGGGTGCTGTGTTTACATTCGCGGGCGTACGCCTTCCGCTGGTGCGCGTGGCAAGTTTGGTGATTGCCTTTGTCCTCATCGTCGCACTGCAACTATTCTTGCAACGAACCTACACCGGCAAGGCACTGCGCGCCACTGTCGAAAACTGGGAGGCGGCAACGTTGATGGGGATTGATGTGCAGCGTGTCTATCTCTTGTCGTTTGTGATTGGTGCGGCACTTGCCGGTATCGCGGGCGCGCTGGTTGCGGTGGGTTATTCCATCGAGCCGGTGATGGGGATGGGGTGGACGCTCAAGAGTCTCGTCGTGATGGTGTTGGGTGGCTTGGGAAGCATCACGGGAACTTTTGTGGGCGGCATCATCTTGGGGGTAACCGAATCCGCCACCGGCTTTTTCTTCAGTCTCACATACCGCGAAGTGGTTGGGCTTGTTTTGTTTCTCCTGATTCTGATTTTCAAACCGCAAGGTTTATTCGGAGTAAAGGAGGGATAACCGATGAGTAGAATCTCCATCCTCCTTGTTCTCGTTCTGCTAGTCATTCTGATTGCCTTTCCGCTCGTGATCGAGTCCGATAGTATGATCAACCTTGCGGTGTATGTCTTGCTCTTTGTGGCGCTTGCGTCCAGTTGGAATATTCTGGGCGGTTTTTGTGGACAGACGAATTTGGGACACGCCGCGTTCTTTGGGGCGGGCGCTTTGATTACGCGTACGCTATGGTTTGAGGGTTGGCATCTTGTACCCAGTTTGTTGGCAGGCAGTCTGGTTGCCGTCGCGCTAGCGTTGTTGATAGGTGTACCAGCGTTTCGGTTGCGTGGTGTCTATTTCGCGATTGGCACGCTGGCGCTCTCACAGATTCTCTACATCACCATCGGGAATATGCTACCGATGATGTCATCGCTTCCAGCAAAAGATTTAGCCACCTATCAACTCGCGCCGCGTTACTACCTCTTTCTCGTCGTCGCGTTTCTCACCATCGTTACCGCGTACACGCTGATCAATTCTAAATTGGGTTTGGGGATTATGGCGATTCGTGAGGAAGAAGACGCGGCAGAATCGCTAGGAGTCAGTGCGTTGAGGCACAAACTGATCGCACTCATACTCAGTGCGTTCTTCGGTGGCTTGACCGGCGGTGCCTTTGCGTTCTATCACGTCGGCTACTATCCGCAACTGACGTTTGGACCCGAATGGACCTTTGACGCGATGATGATGGCGTACATCGGTGGCGTTGGTACGATCGTGGGTCCCATCGTTGGCGCGATCTTCTTCGTCATTCTGCGCGAACTCTTGGCGCTGCGCGTCGGTGAAATGCACCTGATTATATTCGGCACCTTGTTTATCCTCGTTGTTTTGTTCGTGCCCGGCGGGTTTATGAGCGTCTGGAGCAAGATGCGCAAGACGCTTGCTCGCCAAAAGTAAAACCGTGACGAAAGGAGGGAGAGAAAAAACTGGAACGCTTAGCGAATGAAACTCAACCGAACGGTTAATCAACTTCAATGAAGAAGAGGAGGAAGAATGATGAACAAGCGTTATCTAAACTGGGTAGTGCGTGCATTGAGTCTAGTAGTCTTGGTGGCGATTGTCGTCGCGTGCGCGCCTGCGCCGACAGCGACGCCTGTACCGCCCACCAAGGCACCTGAGCCGACCAAGCCGCCTGCCGCGACGCCGACAACGGCTCCCGCCACACCGACCACCGCGCCGACAGCCACCAAGCCACCCGAACCAACCAAACCTGCGGCGCCACCCGCGCCTGCTTACATTGAAATTGGCGCGTCCATCCCACTCACCGGTAGATTCGGTTCGCTGGGTCAGCAAGTGCGCCCAGGGTATGCGTACGCCGTGAAAGACATTAACGATGCCGGCGGCATCTACGTCAAGGAATACGACAAGAAGATTCCATTGCGGCTCACTGTTTACGATGACGAATCTGATCCGACCAAAGCGGTGAGTAGACTAGAGACGCTCTTCACAGAACAAAAAGTGGTAGCCTATCTCGGAGGCGCGGCAAGCGATATGCACGTTGCGACCACAGCCATTGCGGAAAAGAACAAAGTCCCGTATCTCGGCATCGCCTTCGCGCTCCACGCCATTCACAAAAAGGGCTACAAGTATGTGTTCTCGCCGTTCCCCAAGTCGGTCCAACAAGGTCCCGATACCTTTACCATTCTCAACGCCTTAATCCCAGAAGGACAACGCCCACTCAAAGTTGCCATCTTCCAAGAAAAATCCGACTGGGGTGTCGAACAGGGCACGTTGTGGAAAGAGCATGCGGCTAAGAATGGGTACACCGTCGTAGTGCACGAGGAGTACACCGTAGGCTCGACAAACTTTGTGGACCTGATCAACAAAGCCAAGGCGGCAGGCGCGGAAACACTCCTTGCCTTGCCTAGCCAACCCAGCGGCGAGGCGATGTTCAAGCAAATGGTCGAACTCGGCTGGACGCCCAAGTTCAGTCTGATCATCCGCGCGCCCGAACATGTTTCGTGGAGCACGAACATGGGCAAGAACGGCGACTATGTGACGATCTTCCCGGGGTGGCACAATGCGATGAAGTTCCCGGGCGTGGACAAACTCAACGCCGCGTACCAAGCCGAGTTTAAGCGCCCCGCCGACTTGCTCACCGGTCCGGCGTACGCCTGTGTGCAAATCCTCGCGAATGCCATCGAACGCGCAGGCACACTGGATCGCGACAAAATCCGTGACGCCATCGCGACAACGAATATGATGACCGTCGTGGGACCGGTGACCTTCAATCCCGATGGCACAGGCAAAGTGTTGAACCCGATGGTGCAATGGCAGAGTGGTAAACTGGAAATCGTCTGGCCCCTTGAGCACGCCACTGCCAAGTTGGTTTATCCTGCCCCACCGTTCGATAAACGCTAGACCTGTAACTATAGACCTGTGAGGTCCCCAAGACCTCACAGGTCTCATCACGCGGAGCGATGTACAACATCAAGCGCGTGGATAAACCGACCACGCTCATCACGGATTCGATTCAACGAATTGATATGCGCGATACGGCGTACGGTTTAGCCGCGCGCGGTGAATACGGGGCAGCAGTTCAAAAAGGTGTGCAAAAGAGTTTGCCCGGCAAATACCCACTCTCGGCGGCGCAAAAAGATGTTCTCGATCATCTGGCACGCGTCCAAGCCAATGCAACGGCTAGCCAAATGGCACCGATTCCACAAGACCCCGCCGTGTTGACACACCACATCAAAGCCGTAGGGTATTTTCTCAAAGCCGATGTGATGGGCGCGTGCAAGGTGCCCCAGTCGGCATATTACAGTCACGACAAGCAAGGCAATCCAATCGAATGTCGGTACGAAAATGCCATCGTTATCGTTATGCGCAAAGAGTGGAGCACGATGCGCGCGTCGCAAGGTTCGGATTGGATCGGCGATCCGATCAGTTTTCAAGCGTACGCGCATCTCGCACTCGTCACCGAGACACTCGCGAATTATATTCGACGCTTGGGCTGGGAAGCGTCGCCGCAGTATGGTCCATCGTTCGTTAACAAGTATCAGGTGTTGCTACCACCACTTTTGCTTGCCGCTGGCATAGGCGAAGTGAGTCGTGCAGGAATTATCTTAAATCCTTTTCTCGGTCTTGCTTTCAAAGCGGCAGCAGTGCTGACCGATATGCCGATTGTTCCAGACAAGCCGATTGATTTTGGCTTGCAGAACTTTTGTCAGCAGTGCAAAATCTGTGCGGAGAATTGTCCGAGCAAAGCGATTCCCACTGGTGACAAGGTGATGTACAACGGCTACGAAACGTGGAAGTTGGACGTGCGTCGTTGCGCCAGTTTCAACTTTACCAATCGAAATGGAACGATGTGCAATCGGTGTGTCAAGAGTTGTCCTTGGAGTCAACCGACAACGTGGCAACACAATCTCGTACGCGCGCTCGTGATGCGTTCACGCTGGATACACCCGCTTGCGATTCGCAGCGCGCGTGCGCTCAAACTTGGGAATGCTCACCCCAAAGACAAGTGGTGGTTCGATATGGAATATGTAGGTGATGAAATCAAAATGAGAACTTGACCGACGACTGCTGTATCATTCCAAGTGACGCTCAGCGGTCATTCGTCATCCGTCATCCGTCATCCGTCATTTTGAATGGAGGATAAACAACAATGCCAGACCTATTCACTCTTGCTGAGGCGGCGATGAAAATCATTCAGGATCGCCGCAGTATTCGGGAATACACCGATGAACCGGTGTCCGAAGAAGACTTGCAAAAAATTTTGGAAGCCGGGCGGCTTGCGCCTTCCGGTGAGAACGCGCAGCCCTGGCGTTTCATCGTCATCAAAGACCCTGCCACGCGCAAGAAACTCGGCGCGCTGGGCGGCGGTGGTAGTAGTCGCCGCTTTACTGCCGAATACGTGAGTCAACAAATGCACGCGCGCTTTGCTGGCTTGCAAGACGAAGAGAAGAAAAAAGCGGCGTTTGAAAAATTGACCTCGGGTCAAGTCTCGGCGTTTGCCGCGACCGCGCCGGTGAACATTATGGTCGTCGGCAAAAAAGATGTGTGGGATATGCCGTACGATACTTCGGCGGCAATCGAAAATATGTTGCTGATGGTGACCGCGCTCGGCTTGGGCGCGTGTTGGGTCATCGCGCCGTGCATTGACATTCGCGATGAAGAGCGCGTCAAAGAATTGCTGGGTATCCCTGAGGACTATAAAGCCGTCAGTCTCATTTCGATTGGACATCCCACGCGACCCCATCGCCCGCGTCCACGCTTGCCACTCCATCAACTCGTCTTTTCTGAAAAATGGGGACAACCCTACTACGAGGAACAAAAATGAACGCCAAAACCATTTCACTCGACTATGTGAACGATCTGTTGTTTGAACTTGAAAAAGCATTTTGGGACGAACGTGGCAAAGGGGTGCGTTTTCGCGTGACGACGGTGGGGCGCGGCTATTTCCGATCCAAGTGCGCGCCGCTGATTCAATCCACCGACTTGATGGATATGGTGCGCGTGATTGAACAGTCGTTACAGCGCGACGGCATCATTAGCGGAATGTCCGCTGAAAAGAAAGAACGCCTCCTCAACGTTCGTGTGACCGGGTGTGTGCATCGTCCCGTCGAAGAACGAATGGTCGCGGTGGGTGTGCGCCCGTTTACTTGTATGATTGCCAATCAAATTGTTTTGGCAGTGGAAGAAAAACAAGACCTGCCTATCGAACTCGTTGAAATCAAACTGGAAGAAGGCGCCTGTCATCTGCAATTAGTGCTATTCGACAAGCGTCCCTTCTTGGAATAGGAGTCGCGTGTGACCAAACTGACCACACTGGCTGACGCCGTGGCTTCCATCCCTTCGGGTTCGCACGTTGCCCTATCGGGCTTTGCAATTGCGCGATGCAATATGGCATTTGCGCGCGAAGTGATTCGTCAGGGCATCCATCGTTTGACCATCTCACAGTGTGTTGGCGCGATGGATGCCGATTTACTCGTAGGTGCCGGCGCGGTCGAACGCATCATCTATGGCGGTGGTTCGCTCGATCGGTTTGGACGATTGGCATGGGTGAATCGCGGCATCGAAGACGGCACGCTGATTGCGGAAGAGTACAGCAGTCTTTCGGTGACATTTCGCTATTTGGCGGGGTCACTGGGTTTGCCGTTCATTCCGATTCGCTCACTCACCGCCTCCGATTTAGCCAAGCGCTTGCAAGAGCAAGACGCATCGCAAATCGCCACAATCACCGATCCATTCACCGGCGATCAGTGGCTTGCGCTCAAACCGCTGTTGCCCGATGTGTCGGTCGTCCAAGTTCCGCTTGCCGACGCGGAAGGGAACGCCTGGATTTTTGGTCCACGTTGGGACAATGCTGAGCAAGTGCGCGCGAGCAAACGCACCATCGTTATCGCCGAAGAAATTGTTCCCACCGAAATAATTCGCCGCGAGCCAGAACGCACGGTCATTCCCGGCTTGCTCGTCTCGCACGTGGTGCATCTTCCTTTCGGCGCGCATCCCACGTCGGTTTATCGCTGTTACGATTACGATGCCGAACACATCAAGGCATACGTCCAAGCCACCGAGACGCGCGAGAGTTTTCGCGCGTATCTCGATCGCTATGTGTACGGTGTCAACGATCATTGGGAATATCTAGAGCGCGTTGGCGGAATGAAACGCCTGAGTGCGTTGCGCGCAGACGCGCTGTTGGGGTATTGACAAAATGACTCTGGAATACACCTCTTCGGAATTGATGGCAGTCGCTGGGGCACGCGAACTGAAGGACGGTCAAATCGTCGCAGTGGGATTGGGGTTGCCCGTCGTCGCGGCGTTTCTAGCAAAGTTGACGCACGCGCCCAATATGACCATCTTGTTCGAGTTGGGCATCATTGATCCTGAACCGATTGAGACTGGTGTCGGTTTGGCAGACCCGCGCGTGTGGTATCGTTCCAAAGTGATGAGTAGTTTCGTGGACATCTTGGGCGCGATTGCACACAAGGGACGCGTGGACGTTGGCTTTCTCGGCGGACTCGAAGTAGATGTGTATGGGAATATCAATACGACTCTGGTCGGCGATCCACGCGGTAAATTCCGTCATATGACTGGCAGTGGAGGCGCGAATGACATCGCGTCTTCCGCGCGCCAGACGATTCTGATTATGCGACACGAAGCGCGCAAACTCAAGCAAGCCGTTTCGTTCATCACCAGCCCTGGTTACCTGAGCGGTGGCGATAGTCGAATGCGCGCGGGATTGTTGGGCGGACCTAGTCGCGTCATCACCGATAAAGCCATCTTTGGCTTTGATCCAACGACCAAGCAAATGACGTTGCTCTCGATTCATCCCAACACCACGCGCGAAGAGGTGTTGGCGAATATGAGTTTTACACCCATCGTGCCCGAACACGTACCATTCACCGATCCACCGACTGCCGAACAATTGCGTTTGATTCGTGAGCGAATTGACCCTGAACGAATGTATTTGGGTTAGCGCATATTCAAAAAAATCTATGGAGAAGAAACCGAAATGCCATACATAGTGACAAGTGCATGCAATCAATGTGGCGCGTGTATCGCCGGATGTCAAAGCGGCGCGATCAGCGAAGGCGAAACACAGTCCATCATTGATCCAGATAAATGTATCGAATGTGGAACGTGTGAGGCAAACTGCCCCTTCAACGCGATTATCTTTGTGGAGGAAGCGGAACTCGTTCCTCAAACTCAATCAACGAGAGGAGACACAGCATCATGAAAGCATGGCGATTTCACGGTATCAACGATATGCGCCTTGATGAGGTACCCGACCCGCAAGTGCAACCCGGCGGTGTCGTCGTCAAGGTTACGGTGACCCAACCCAGCGTGACCGAAGTTATCCGCGCCCGAGGCGAAGAAACACTCGGCGCCGATTTTGTACGCAAGGCAATCGCCGAACGCGCGCCGGTGCAACTACTCGGTCACGAGTTTGCCGGACGCGTCGTGGCTGTGGGC
>JAOACU010000143.1 GCA_026417715.1 Anaerolineae bacterium
TGCGAGACGCTTCGCGGAGTTTACCCTGACGTAAGGAACTTGTCCTGAGCGAAGCGAAGGAAGGGCTCAGCGTGACAAATCGAACCACACCCGAGGTAACTTTGACAAAGCCCTAAGTTGACGTAGGGTTGGTGCCAAGTCGGAGTTTGCGACCAAGTCGCTGGCAACCGAATTTGCTCCAGCCCAAGGGATTGACGTTCGAGCGCGTTGTCGCTAAAATTTACCGCACAATGGCTGGTGAAAATTTACACGCACGGCAAGCGTGGTTACTCTTGCTTGGACTATTGGGATTGAGTGTTCTTTTGTCTTGTACGTTGATAGGGTTGGTGTACTTGCTTCTTACGCCACCTGAGGAATTAGCATCGGACTCGCTGTTAGAAGATGCTACACCTACCGAGACGCTGTGGCACACTGAGACGCCAACCCCTACTGACACACCGAGTCCTTCTGTCACATTCACTTTAACACCCTTGCCCACGCCTTCACCGACACGTCGCGGGGTTTTAGAACCCACCAAGCCGCCCTACGTTTTCCCAACACCGATTCACATTCCGCCCATACCGCGTCCTGCTCCAACACGTATGCGGTGAAAGACGATTGACGAAAGACAAAAGTAATTCGGCATTCGTCAAGTTTCGCGCTTGTACCGTACACGAGTATAATACAGGCGTCCCAACCTCGAACCTTGAACCTGAAACTTGAAAGGTTGCCTATGAAACTTGTGACTGCCGATCAAATGCGCGCGCTCGAACAACGCGCCGATGCCAGCGGCAACACGTACGCAATGATGATGGAACGCGCGGGTCGTGCTGTCGCCGATGCGATTCTCGCACGATTCGACGCGCGCGATTTGCGTGTTCTCGTCCTTGTCGGTCCCGGTAACAACGGCGGCGATGGCTTGGTGTGTGCGCGCTATTTGCACGATGCAGGCGCGCGCGTCGCACTCCACATCTGGAAACGCGCTGAACGCGCCGACGACGAAAATTTTCGACTCTGCCGTGAACGTAACATTCCCACGATACGCGCGGAAGACGATGCGAATTTCGTCGCGCTCAAAGATTTCCTCGCCGATGCGAATGTCATCGTGGACGCGCTACTCGGCACAGGCGTTGCGCGTCCTATCGAAGGGCTATTGAAAGACTTGCTCGTTTTCATCAAAACCCAATCACCCAATCACCCAATCACCCAACTTGTTCCCACTCGCTCTCTCGCACACACGCTCTCTCGCTCTCTCGCACGCGCGCCCTCTCGCTCTTTCGCGCGCGCGCTCTCTCGCACCATCGTCGCCGTTGATCTTCCCAGCGGACTCGATCCCAACACCGGCGCGCTCGATCCCGCCACGCTCGATGCCGATCTCACCGTCACGTTCGCGTTTCCAAAAATCGGGCAACTTGCATTTCCCGGTGCGAACGCGGTTGGCGAACTCGTCGTCGCGGACATCGGCATCGCTGCCGATTGGGCGCCCCCCGATGCACCTGACGTAGCCACCGCACGTGAAATCGCCGCGCGTTTACCAGCGCGCGCGCGCGACGCACACAAGGGCACATTCGGCAAGGCGATGATTTGCGCGGGTTCGTCGAATTACGTCGGCGCGGCGTACCTTGCAGGCGCGGCGGCGACGCGCGCGGGTGCGGGACTTGTCACGCTCGCGCTGGCGTGCACGATTTACCCGATGATCGCCAGCGCGCTGCACGAGACCACCTTCGTCATTCTCCCCGACGACAACGGCGCGCTCGTCCCCGACTCTGCGCGCGTTCTCCTCGATCATCTCGCGGGTTACGATGCGCTCCTTCTCGGCTGTGGCTTCGGTCGCCATCCACAAACCATCGCCTTTGTCACTCAAATCTTAAATCATAAATCTCAAATCTTAAATTGTGTGATAGACGCCGATGCCCTCTTTGCGCTCGCGCAAATCGGCGATTGGTGGACGCGCCTCGCGCCGAACACAGCGATTCTCACACCACATCCCGGCGAGATGGCAACGCTCACGGGTTTACAGCGCGATACGATCCAAGCCGACCGTGTGAACATCGCGAAGAAATTCGCGGCGCAATGGCAACAAATCGTTGTGTTGAAAGGCGCGTTCACGGTGATTGCCGCCCCAGACGGACGCGCGACCTTGCTTCCTTTTGCCACACCTGCGCTGGCGACGGCTGGCACCGGCGACGTGCTCGCGGGCACCATCGTCGCGATGCTGGCGCAAGGACTGAATCCGTACGATGCGGCAATCGTCGGCGCATACCTGCACGGACTCGCTGGCGAAATCGCCGCGCGCGAAATCGGCGATGCGGGCGTTGTCGCGAGTGATGTGCTCGTACGACTACCAGAGGCGATGCGGCGCGTGAAGCGAGAGGGCGAATGAGCGTGGAGCGAGAGTGCGAATGAGCGTGGAGCGAGAGGGCGAGTGAGCGTGAAGCGAGAGGGCGGGTGAGCGTGGAGCGAGAGAGCGTGATGCGTGATACGTGATACGTAATACGTGATACGTAATACGCAATACGCAACACGCATCACGTATCACGTATTGCGTATTGCGTAAACCTGAAACTTGAAACCTGAAACTTGGAAACCACAATGCAAGCCCTACTTTCCGTTTACGACAAAACAAATCTCATCGAATTTGCGCGCGGTTTGCGCGATTTGGGTTGGACGTTGATTGCGTCAGGTGGTACGGCGCGCGCGCTGCGCGATCATCACATCGCCGTCACCGAAGTCGCCGAGTACGCCGGTTCACCCGAAATTTTGGATGGACGCGTCAAGACGTTGCACCCAGCGATTCATGGTGGTTTGCTCGCGCGCGCGACAGAAACAGATCGCGCCCAACTGCAACGTTGGGGTTGGGATTACATTGACCTTGTTGCGTGCAACCTCTATCCGTTCGAGCAAGTCACTGCGCGTCCAAACGTGACATTAGAAGACGCCATCGAAAACATTGACATTGGTGGCGTCACGTTGATTCGCGCGGCGGCAAAGAATTACGCGCGCGTCACACTCGTTTGCGATCCGCGCGATTACGCGCGCGTGCTCGATGCACTTCGCACAGGCACGCTCGACGAAACGCTGCGCTGGCAACTCGCGCGCAAGGGGTTTGCGCTCATTGCGCGCTACGACGCGGCGATTGCAAATTATTTTTCGCAAGGTGACACACTTTACCTTACCTTGCATCGCGTTCAGACCTTGCGCTATGGCGAAAATCCGCACCAGCGCGCGACACTCTACGCCTACGAACCCGAATCGGGACCGCTGGGTGGTACGCTCCTGCAAGGCAAAGAACTTTCGTACAACAACTTGCTCGATTTGGATGCGGCGTGGCGCGCGGCAATCAGTTTCGAGCGACCCACGATTTGCATCGTCAAGCACAATTCGCCCTGCGGCATCGCCTCCGCTGATGAACTTGCCGACGCATACCGCGCGGCGTTCGAGTGCGATCCTGTCTCCGCGTTCGGTGGTATCATCGCGAGCAATCGCGAATTCGACGAGGCGACCGCGCGCGCGCTCGGCGATCTCTTCGTCGAGTGTATCATCGCGCCGGGCTTTACCGATGCCGCACGCGAGATTTTGGCGCGCAAGAAAAATTGTCGCCTTGTGACGATGCCAAACCTGACGATTGAGCCGCGATACGAATGGCGTTCGATCACGCGCGGGATTGTGCAACAAGACGTGGACACAGGCGATCCCGACGGGACAGCGTGGCAAGTCGTTTCGCAACGCGCGCCTACCGATGACGAGATGCGCGCGCTTCGATTCGCATGGCGCGCGGTGCAACACGTCAAATCGAACGCGATTGTGTTCGCGCGCGGCGAAGCGACGGTGGGCATCGGTAGCGGACAACCGAATCGTGTGGACAGTGTACGCATCGCCATTGAACGTGCAGGTGAACGCGCGCGCGGCGCGGTGATGGCATCGGACGCGTTCTTTCCGTTCCCCGATTCGGTCCAAGTGGCGGCGCGCGCGGGCATCACGGCGATTGTGCATCCCGGCGGATCACAACGCGATGCCGAATCGCTCGCCGTTGCCGATGCGTCGGATATCGCGATGATCATTACAGGCGTGCGACATTTCCGACACTAGCGTTCCAATCCACCCAACAAAAACGCCGACGGTTGTGCCGTCGGCGTAATTTCTTCAGGTGGGCGAGACAGGACTCGAACCCGTGACTTCTTCCGTGTAAGGGAAGCGCTCTACCAACTGAGCTACTCGCCCAGGTCAATGAGCCAATGAACCAATGTGCCAATGAGCCCAATGTGTGAATCGTTCACATTATAAAGTTGTCGGGCGTGTTTGTCAAACGCATTGCGCGGCGTATAATTCTTGACGAAGGACGAATGATGAATGACGATGGTAGATGAAATTTTGTGGACGAGTGGGTTCATCAACGAACGTATCATCGCGCCGATTTCGCCACTCGGTTGGTCGCACATTGGTCCACTCATCGAAGAACTGGCGTTGCGCGATCCGCTGCGATTCTTGGGTTATCCCGATGCGGAAACGATTCCGCTGACGCGCTTGTGGCGCGGGTTGCCGTACGCCAACGCGCGCGCATTCCGCATCTTTTACAAAGTCTTTCCCGATTTTTTCCTCCCCGAAGACGCGTATCGCTACTTTCCGAATGGCGATGTGTCGCTCCGCACGCGCGCGCCGTATCCGCGTTGGCGCGATGCACCGCGCGTACTCTTTTCGCTCCTCCGCGCGTTTTTTGCCGATCCGTTCAACGTGTCGCCGCTTCACAACTATCGTCATTGGGCGCGTTATGTGCGCGTGCACGATGCGCGCGTCGCCGCGCTACGCGCGCGCGTGGAAACGCTGGTGCACGCTGAACCGCGCGCAATCTTCGACGCGCTGCGCGAGGTGATGCAATTACATTGCGGCGTTTTGCGGATTCATCGCTGGAGTTTGATAGATGCCGATTTGACCTTTGGTTTGCTCAAGCGACTGGTTGCCGCGTGGGTTGACCGTGAACACGTGAACGAAATCATCGCGCGACTAGTGGCGGATGTGCCGAACAAGACCCTTGAGATTGATACGCAACTGCGTCAACTCTCCAATCTCCAATCTCCAATCTGCAATCTGCAAGATTTTCTTGCAGAACACGGGCATCGTTCGTTCTCGATTGATATTGCCGTGCCGACGTTCGCGGAGGCACCCGAACAGGTTATGCAACTACTATCGAATGACGAAAGACGAAAGACGAAGGACGAAAGATTTTCGTCATTCGTCATTCGTCCTTCGTCTTGGTGGAAACGTACAATCTTTGATTGGGTACTCGCACTCGCGCGCCACTATCTTGCTCTGCGCGAAGATCAACGGTACTACTGGCAAAAGTCGCTCGCGCTCGCGCGGCGGTTGTACCTGATGTTAGCCGATCGGCTGGTGACCGAAGGTGTGATTGCCGCGCGCGAGGAGGTGTTTTACGCCACACACGACGAACTCGTCGCGTATTTCGATCATCGGTTACCTAAGGCAGAATTGGCGCGTGCGATTGCCGCGCGGCAAGCCGAGTGGCGCGAGTACCAGCGCGCGTTCGAACAATCACCGGCAACAGCGTACCCACCGTTTTTGCAAGGTGATGTGCCATTGTGGAACGCGCCACAACGCGTTCTCTCGCAGTGGCGCGGACGCGCGATTAGCCCTGGTGTTGGGCGCGGTGTTGCGCGCGTGGTGCATACACCCAACGAGTTGGTGCGCGTGCAGTATGGCGATGTGCTCGTTGCGCCTGCCACCGACCCAGCGTGGACGCCAGTGTTCGCGCGCCTTGCGGGACTCGTCGTCGAGCGCGGCGGTGTGTTATCACACAGCGCGGTCGTCGCGCGCGAGTATCGCGTACCGGCGGTTGCCGGCATCGCGAACATCGTGGCGGAGATTCGAGACGGGGAAATTATCGAGGTGGATGGAAGTCGCGGTTGCGTTAGTCGAGTAGTCGGATAGTCGCATAGTCAGATAGTCACCGTCCAACAATTGACTACCTGACCCCAAGACCATCTGACTACAAGACCACCTGACTACTCGACTATTCGACTAGTCCAACTTGAACGGCTTGTTCAACACCGCGACTAACAACTTGATGGCGTTCTGCAAATCGTCGAAATCAATCATCTCGGAGGGCGTGTGAATGTAGCGCGTCGGAATCGAAAGACAACCAGCCGGCACACCTTCGCGCGTCGTTTGCATTGCCATCGCGTCGGTGGTGCCACCGGTGAGTACTTCAAACTGGTACGGAATTTTCTCTGCGCGCGCGGTTTCGGCGAGTAGATTTTTTACAGCAGGATGTGCCAGCATTCCCGCGTCCTTGACTTTGATGGCTGGACCCTTGCCGAGTTGCACTGCCATCGGATTCGCTTCGGGTGTGTCGCCGGTGCCGGTCACATCCACCGCGATCGCCAAATCGGGTTGCACGCCGTATGCCGATGTGGTCGCGCCGCGCAAGCCGACTTCTTCTTGCACTGTGAAAACGAAATAGACATCGTGCGGCGATTTCTTCAACTCGCGCATCACTTCGATTAACACCACACAACCGATGCGATCATCCATCGCTTTGGCAACGATGCGTTTACCCAAGTCGGCAAAGTCACGCCAAAAGCCAGCGGGATCGCCCACCTGAATTGGTGCATCATCTTTGCTCGTCGCGCCAACGTCAATGAACAATTTGTTCAACGTCACTTCGCTCGTGCTCGAATTTTTCACTTCGCGTCCAAACACACCAATCACGCCGTTGGCAAAGCGACAACGTTGACCAAAGAGTGTGAGTGGGAACACGCCACCAATCGGCGCAAAGCGCGCAAATCCTTTTTCGTCAATGTGCGTAACGATGACGCCAATTTCGTCCATATGCGCGGCGAGCATCACTTTTTTGCGCGGTGTTGCACCCGTTCCTTTTTTGCGCGCGATCAAATTGCCCAGCGCGTCCACGCGAATTTCATCGGCGTAATTTTCGATCTCGGCGCGAATCAATTCACGCACCGTTTGTTCGTATCCTGATGGACCATACGCCTCGGTGATGCGTTTGGTCAACGCTTTGAGTGGATGGAGATGACTCGTGTTGCTATCCAGCATCGGAAAGTGAGTGTTCTTTTTGTCGTTAGCCATTGTTCACCTCAGGACGAAGGACAACAGATTTTCGATTGCCGATTTTAGATTGCCGATTGCGTCTAATCGCAAATCGCAAATCTAAAATCGAAAATTCTTCGTCTAAATCCTTGCTACCTTGGGAAGTGCTTTCACCATCAACGTAATCAGGTGTTCCAAGTCTCGCCGATTGAGCACACTGACCGGCGAGTGAATATAGCGCGTGGGTACAGCCACCGCGACGGAGGGCACACCTTCTTTGATGAGCGCGATGCGTCCCGCGTCGGTGCCGCCCGCAACGGCTTGCTTGAATTGATACGGAATTTTGTTTTCCTTCGCCGTCTCGAAAAGCAAGTTCACCAGCCGCCGATCGGAAATCAACGAATTGTC
>JAOACU010000144.1 GCA_026417715.1 Anaerolineae bacterium
ACAGGAATACAGGTCCAGAAGCGGGGGAGGAATTTTTACCGAATATGAAATTCGAATATAGATCCCTGAAGGACAATAGTCTAGTGGCTAGTTGTGTGACCAATGAATATGCCAGATGTGAAGTCAAAGTCCCAGAGGGAACTTATAATATTTATTTGAGCGATCCTTCTGGTAGGTTCAAATATATCTTTCCTGATACCAAAAGTACTTTGGAGATTGATAAACCGTTGACGAAAATAATAGACCAAAATAATAAAACAGTAACTGTTCCGATTGCAGAAGGTTTCTTGGTATGGCCTTTTCCAAGGGGGACTAGTTATATAGGAGGGGGGTTAATCAAAGGTACAGATTTAAGAATATTTAGTTTATATGACGTTGATTTAAGAAGAGGTCATACAAAATTATACGACCCGGAAATAGATTGCGATTTAACTACTGTGTGGTCAGCGTGTACTTACGATCAACATGATGGAATAGATATAGCGGTTCCTCAAGGAACACAATTTCTAGCAGCTGCACCACTTAAAATCGAAAAATTTGAAATGTTACCGACGAGTGTAGGAGGAACTCCAAGTGCAAAAAGAGAGGGGGCAATCGAAGTATGGTATGTAGGTACTAATTATTACGGTATATATGGGCATGTAAGTTTATTAAAAGATATAAAAATAGGTGACATTGTGGAAGTTGGGCAACCATTTGGATTTGTAGGACCCACATATTACCAAACCCCTCATCTTCATTTTGGTATATCATATATGAGAACTAATTTTGTTGATCCTTTTCGTGATTTGACAAATCCAAAAAGTCGTAGTCTTTGGACAGTAGATAATAAACCACAATATTTTCGATAATCGTAAACTTGCCCAACAAACAACCCCGCTTTCCCTTGCGGAAAGCGGGGTTTTCATTCAAGACGCTTACCTCAACCCCAACACGCGCTCCAACTTGTCTTGATCGAAATTCACGATGATTGTGCCGCGAATGTCGAACGTGGGTGTGGTCTCGTAGCCGTTTGCCCATTGACGCACGCGCGCCGCGGCGGCGCGATCGCGCCCAATGTCAATTTCGACGTACTGGATGTTATGCCGTTTGAGAAACTCGCGCGCGCGCCGACACGCCGGACACCACGAGGTGCAGTACAACACCACGTCCGCCGTTGGCGTAGGCGTAGGCGCGGGCGTCGGTTCGGGTGCACGCGCGGGCAGCGCGGCGGCGTGTGGTTCTAACTTTTCCAAGACGCGAAACAGTTCTTCGTTGTCCGGTTGCTCGTCAATCTTGTGCACATCCACGTATTGGATGATGCCTTGCTTGTCCACGACGAAAAGCGCACGCTCGGAATACCCTTCCGCGCGCAACACGCCGTACATCTGCGCCACGCGACCGTGCGGATAAAAGTCGCTCAAGAGCGGATACGTGATGCCACCCAAACTCTCTGCCCATGCCTTGAGACACGGGACACTATCTACGCTGATACCCAGCACCTGGGTATTCAACCGTGCGAACCGATCCAGTGCGGATTGGTACGACGGCATTTGACTCGTTCAGACCGGCGTCCATGCGAGCGGAAAGAACGCGATGACCACGTTGCATTTGCCGCGATAGTCACTCAAGCGCACCGTAGTATCGAGATGACTTTTGAGTTCAAAATCCGGTGCGCGTTCTCCGACTTTCTTTGCTCCCAACTTTACCTCCTGTTGTATTAGACGGATGACGGAGGACGAAGGACGAACGACGAAGGCATCCGTCATCCGTCTTCGGTCATCCGTCTTCCGTCACCACCAACGCCAGTGCGCCCAACACACCCGCGCGCGCGCCAAGCGCTGGTGGGACGATGTACGTGTCAATCTGTTCGATAATCGCGGGCGATTGAATGTATCCGTTGAGTAGTTGCACTACCTCACGTCGAATCAGCGGAAAGAGTTGCGCTTGTTCCATCACGCCACCGCCCAAGATGATGCGTTGCGGCGATAACGTGCAAATGTAATTCACGAGCGCAAGCGCGAGATAGTGCGCCTCAAGTTCCCACGCGGGATGATCGGCAGGCAAGGTTTCTGCGCGCGCGCCCCAACGTTTTTCGAGTGCGGGACCAGACGCCAGCCCTTCGAGGCAATCGCCGTGAAACGGGCACGCGCCCGGAAATGGATCGCGCGTCAAATCGTGTGGCAAGCGAATGTGTCCCATCTCTGGGTGAATCAAGCCGTGCATCAACTTGCCCGACACTAGCCCACCGCCACCGATGCCGGTGCCAATCGTCAAGTAGATGAACGTGTCGAGTCCGCGCGCGGCGCCCCAACGATGCTCACCCAGCGCGGCGGCGTTCACGTCGGTCTCGAATGCCACTGGCACATCGAGCGCGCGCCGAATCGCGCCGACGAGGTCGGTGTTACGCCAACCGGGCTTGGGTGTGGTAGTGATGTAACCGTACGTCGGCGAATCGCGATGCAAATCAATCGGACCGAACGAGCCAATGCCAATCGCGGCGACGCGCGATTGTGCGCGAAAAAATTCGATGGCGCGCGCAATCGTTTCGTCGGGTGTGGTGGTGGCAAAGCGCGTTTCGCGCAAATCGTTGGGCGATGTGCCGACGGCGCACACGAACTTGGTGCCGCCGGCTTCGATGGCGCCGTACAGTGTTGTCATACCTTAAAGACCGTTGACCGATGATGGATTTTCGATTGCCGATTTTCGATTTGCGATTGATGACGCAATCTGCAATCTGCAATTTGCAATCTGCAATCGAAAATCTTCTGTCCTCCGTCATCCTTTCACCGCACCCGCTGTCAAGCCCGCGACGATGTAACGTTGCGTGAGGAGGGCGAGGATCAACACGGGGAGTGTGATCAACACCGCCGCCGCCATCAAGCCGCCCCAATCAATCTGCGCGTACGAAATGAAATTGTAAATCGCCACAGGCACCGTCTTGGTCTTGTTCGTCGCGAGAACAATCGAGAACATAAAGTTGTTCCACGAGAAGACGAACGCGAGAATCGAACTGGTGACGATGCCTGGTCCGCTAATCGGCAAAACGATTTGGATGAACGTTTGCAAAATGGATGCGCCATCCACGCGCGCGGCTTCTTCGAGTTCGTGCGGAATCGCCTCGAAGAACGGCACCATCACCCAAACGATGAACGGAAGTGTGACGAGCGCGTGCGAAAGAATCAGCGAAAGGTACGTGTCAATTAAACCGAGTTGACGATAGATGATGTAAAGCGGAATGAGAAACGTAATGCCCGGTACAATGCGCGCGATGAGAATCATCACGCCAAACAAACGTTGCTTGTAACGCGCGATCGAATGCGCGGCGGGCAAACCGATCAGCAAACCCAAACCCGTCGAGCCAGCCGCAATCAGGATGCTATTCCAAATGTACTGCGCGAAATTCTGATAGCGAAAGACGTTGATGAAATTATCGAGCGTTGGCGTGAAAATCAAATCGGGTGGGAGTTTGATGATTTGCAAGGGCGTCTTGAATGAATTCAGTAACATCCACAAGAGCGGCGCGAGAAATACAAGCAGGATCAACGCAAGGACGGTAAAATAAATGACTTCTAAAAGAATTTTGATGGGATTTAACTTTTTGCGCGTTGGTGTCATCTCACACCTCCACCGTGCGGCGCAAGTACGTGGTGAGCAAACTCACACCCAGCACCAGCGCGAAAAAGACCACCAAGAGCGACGACGCATACCCAAAATGCAGATAGTAGAACGCGTACTGGTACGTGAGAATGTTGAGCGTTTCGGAAGCAAAACCGGGACCGCCCAGCGTCATCGTGTAAATGATGTCGAATGTCTTGAGCGCGTCAATCAGACGCAACAACATTGCGACGGTGATCGTCGGCATCAAGAGGGGGAGAGTGATGTGACGCGTGATTTGCCAGTACGATGCGCCATCTACAACTGCCGACTCGAATGGATCACGCGGGAGGGCAGTAAGTCCTGCAAGACAAATCAACACAATCATCGGCGTCCATTGCCAAACGTCCGCGAGCGCGAGTGAAGGGATGACCGTGTCATTAGCGCCAATCCACATTCCCCTAGGCAAGCCCACCTGTTTGAGCACAAAATTGATGATGCCCGCCGTCGGCTCGTACATCAATAGCCACACCATCGCAATTGCGACCGGCGTCGCCATCATCGGCAAGAGCATAATCGAACTGATGATGCGCTTGCCGCGAAATTCACGATTCAAGAACAAGGCAATCGCGATGCCCAAAATCATTTCGACGGCAACTGCCAAGACGGTGAAATAGATCGTGCGCACGACCGCGCCTTGAAAACGTTCGTCTTGAAACAAGCGAATGTAATTATCCAAACCGATAAATGTTGGTGGTCTTCCCGCGCTCAAACTCCACCCCGTGAGACTGTTCCAAAACGTATAAGCGAGCGGGAAGATCATCATCGCAAAGATGAAAATCAGTGCGGGGAGAGGAAAAAGCCAGCGGACATAGCGGTCGAGGAAACTGTGCATCGGTGCGCCCCCTCCAAAGTATGAAGGATGAAGTATGAAGGATGAAATGACTTCATCCTTCATACTTCTGACTTCATACTTGATTACTACTTTTCCCCGTCGAGAAGTTTTTGGAATTCGGCGTTGGCTTTCTTGGCGGCTTCTTCGACGTTGCCCCCTTCGATCGCCGTGACGATGACCGTGCCGATGATGTCGCGCGCGTTGGTCACTTGGACGACGAGCGGACGATCATAGCCGCGACCTTTGGCAGATGCGGCAGTCGCTTCGACCCAATCGGCAGGGAATTTGGCTTTGCCTTTCGGATCGTTCCAGACCGATGTGCGCGAACCGGGCACAGCACTTTCGCCTTGCGTCTTGAGCATAGTCTCTTTGCTCGTTGCCCACTTGACGAATTCCCACGCGGCATCTTGCTTCTTCGATTGTGCGGCAATCGCGAGACCCCACGAGGTCACGTTGTACATAATTTGCCCTTTGGGACCTGCGGGGAAGACCGCGACGCCGGTTTTGTCCGCTACTGCCGATTTGGCGGGATCGAGCAAGTTGGGGTAGATGGAGTTGGCATCGGTGTACATCGCCGCCTTGCCTTGTGCGAACACGGCGACGGCTTGGGGCCAGGACATATTCGTCACGCCGGGCGGACCATAGTTGCGCAACATATCACCATAGAACTTGAAGGCGGCAATCGCTTCGGGTGTATCGAGGGTTGCCTTGCGCGTGTTTAGGTCGAACCAATCACCGCCGAACGAGTAGAGGTAGGATGAAAATTGGGTGACGGCAGGACTACGTTGACCGCGCGCCACGAATCCGTAGATTTCGTTCTTCTTGTCGGTCAGTTTCTCAGCGGCGGCTTTTAATTCATCGAACGTCTTGGGAACTTTGAGCCCCGCTTTTTCAAACAAGTCTTTGCGATAGTACAACACTTGTTGTTCAGTGACGATAGGAATACCGGTCAAAACACCATCTACGGTTTCCGTACCGACTGCGCCGGGCATAAAGTCAGCAAAGTCGTAGGCAGGATCGGTCTTGACGTACTTGTTGAGGTCAACGTACCACTTGTTCTTTGCCATCACGCGGGCTTCTTGCAAGGGACGTTGCATAAACGCGTCAATGTCGGAATTGCCGGCGGTGAATTCCGTCGTCAACTTTTGGTTGAGTTGGTCTTCGCCGTACAATTCCAGATTGATTTTCATCCCTGTCTTCGCCTCGAATTCAGGAAGCAAGGGCTTGATGGCTTCAGCCCAGGGATGGTTCGCGCCAACAACGCGCAAAGTTGTGCCCTTGAAGGGTTGCGCAGGCGCGGCGGGTGCTTTGGTGGGCGGCACCGGCGTTGGTGTCGGCGCGCACGCAGCAACTAGCACCGCAAGTACAACAATCAACGTAACGACCAACGTACGGGTTTTCATTTGAAACTCCTCCTCGAAATTTTTACTCACTGATGTTACCCAGTGGTGAGACAAGTTTGGAAACTTGCCCTACGTTTTCTCAGCATCGAGAAAAATCAAAGCGTTCTTTGCTCCTAACGATCACCTCCTCTCCTTCTCCTCCTGCGACTAGTGTACGCAAAACGCGCGCGCGCGTCAATACGACAGAGGACGAATGACAAAGGTCTTGCGTCTTTCGTCCTCGGTCTTCGGTCACGGAGTAAGCACCACCTTGATCCACTCGGCTTTGCCGCGCGCAAGATCGTCCACGATTTGCGTACCCTCGTCCAACCGCGCGCGCTTTTCGATGAGTACCGTCGGGTCTATGCGTCGCGCGCGAATCGCTTCGATGGACAAGCGAAACTCGTCGTTGAAACCGTACGCTCCGCGCACGGTGAGTTCGCGCGTAACGATTTGTTGCATATTGATCGTCACTTCGGGATCGCTATTGCCAATCCAAACGACGTTGCCACCGTTACGCGCCATCATCAACGATTGTTTGGCAGTTGCCGTGATGCCAACGGCTTCGATGACAGCGGGCGCGCCTTTGCCGTTCGTCTGTGCCTTCACCGCTTCGACGGCGTCTTGTTCATTCGGATTGATGACAACGTCCGCGCCGAGTTGACGCGCGAACGCAAGCCGATGCGCGCTCGTATCGGTGACGATGATTTTGCCCGCGCCTTTGAGTCGCGCGGCGAGAATCGTCAGCAAGCCGATTGTGCCTGCGCCGAGAATCACGACAGTATCGAGCAGTTGCATCGGCGTCAGGTTGACCGCGTGCATCGCCACCGCGAGTGGTTCGACGAGCGCGCCTTGTTCCCACGACATTTCGGCGGGAAGTGGGAACACCATCTTTTCCGCGACCTTGACATACTCGGCGTACGCGCCGTTGAGGTTCACACCCAACCCACTACGATTCTGACACTGATTCGGAAATCCCGTGCGGCAATTGTCGCAGTAACCGCACGTCAACAGCGGCGTGACGACGACGCGATCACCCACCTTGAAATTTTCTACCGCCGCGCCCACCGACGCGACCGTTCCAGAAAATTCGTGTCCCATAATGATTGGCGGCTTGCGGCGACCCGTTGTGCCTTTGTAGCCATGCACATCGGAGCCGCACACGCCAACCGCTTCCACTTTGACGAGCAACTCACCCGCGTTCGGTTCGGGCGTCGGTACTTCGCGCAATGGCATTTGCCACGCGCCTTCATAAACGAGTGCACGCATTGTTACTCCCAAGTAATCAATGAGCCAATTTATCAATGAGCCAATGAGCCAATGCACCAATGAGCCAAAGACTTGCCCTGAGTGAAGCGAAGAGACGAAGGACGAAAGACGAATGAGGTAGTGCTACAAAAGTAATGCTGGCAAGGCAACTTGTCACGCTGAGCCCTTCCTTCGCTTCGCTCAGGACAGGTTCCTTCGTCAGGGTAAACTCCGCGAAGCGTCTCACAAAGTGCTTTGAGAGATTCTTCGGCGCACAAAGCGCGCCTCAGAATGACACTCTCAGCATTACTTTTTGATCACCA
>JAOACU010000145.1:0-1074 GCA_026417715.1 Anaerolineae bacterium
TTACGCAGATCTCTAAAACGTAACATGATGAAATCCTGACGCTCTTGCTGTCCCAAATCCCACCACCGCGCTCTGCCGCGACACGTCGGTCGCTTGTGGTATTCTTGCTTTTCGCCCCAAGTGATGTAGGCAAGTGCGTGCGTGTTATCGTCGGCTTTGAGTTGCGGCTTGGTCTTGTGGCACATAAAAATCTTGTAGCGCAATTCATCGGGACGTACGATGATACCACGCACTTCGCGCGGACTCTTGATGACAGGTTTCAAAAACTCTTCCTCCAACCATCCTTCCCATCCCGCGCCGTTTCTACAATAGCGCAGACCTGCGCGCGGCAGTCTCTCTCTGGTCTCGTTAGTAATGTCCTCCAAATAGAAAAACTCGTTTGCACCTGTCGTAAATCCACGCCGCACTTCGGCGATTTCCTCCAGCCGCACCAACTTGCCCTTGCCTTTTTCCAGAATCTTGAAAAAGATGTCGGGTGCGCGCAAATATTTGCCGCCCCACTTGCCGCCGGTGTATTTCAACGTTTCGACCCCCTCCTGTCCTTCCCCCACAAGGGAGAGGGCTGGGTGGGAGTCCTCTGCCCCTTCGATGAACAACTCGCGCTGTGTAATCGGATAGACGCGATAATCGTCCGTGCGCGTGATTTCCGTCGCACGTTCGATTGCCAAAAGATTCGGCACAGTCAACACTTCCTCAAACGGCTTTTTGTATGCGACAAATTTGGCAACCGCCGACCACTGCTCACCGACCGCCGTCTGCGATCTGTTGTCGGCAGTCTGCGGTCGTTGCAAAAGCACAATCACCGTGTTCACATCCGCCTGCTCGAACGAACGTTCGCTGTGATTGTCAATGATTTGCAGAATGCGCGTCTGGCGTAGGAGAAATTCTTGCAGTTCCGCGCCGTAATCCACATCGAGCCACGAGTTAGAATTGATGAAGCAAAAGATGCCACCCTCGCGCAAGAGCGACAGTCCCACATAGTAAAAGTACACATACAGATCGCTCTTGCGATCAATCTTGGTCGCTTCGCCCCACAAGGCGCGCACACTCCGCGCTAGTTGATCCTTGTAGTTT
>JAOACU010000145.1:1084-7411 GCA_026417715.1 Anaerolineae bacterium
CGGAGATGTGTATAAGAGACAGCATCGGCATCGTAATCGTCCGCGTTTTGAGTGGGCGAGGCAATTTCTTCTTGGCGCACATACGGCGGATTGCCGATGAAAATATCAAACCCACGATTTTCGACAAACACTTCACCAAAACCAACATCCCACACAAAGAACGGTGGCGTCTTGCCCGTAGCGATTTGGGCGCGCACTTTGATCAGCGCATCACGACGCGCGGTCAGTGCTTTCACACGTGCACGATGTGGATCGTCCGATTGTTTACGCGCGCGCTCATCGGCGATGCCTGCCAAACCGAGTTGTTCATCCTGCAATTCGCGAATCTGCGCATCGAGTCGCGCAATCTGTTCGTTCAGCAGATTCGTCAACAGTTTTTGCTCTTCTTGTTCGATGATCTGTGGCTTTTTGTGACTCTTGCCTAGGAAAAATTCCGCCTTGTCTTGCGCGAGTTGTTGCAAACGTTTTTCCAGCGCGCTGGGAATCCGTCCCGCGCCGCGCAACACGAGCGGTGTCTCTGCCACTTCTTCGACCAGACTATCACCCGTACGGATACGGAACGATAATTTGGGCAAAATCGGTTGTGTGTACAAACCGATTTGCTCTTCGCGCGCTTCGATGGTCAACGCCAGCCACAAACGCAACTCACACACGCGCACCGCCCAATCCTTCACATCCACGCCATAGAGATTCTCCATAATGATCCGTCGCTTTAAGTCGAATTCGTTAAAGCGTTTACGCTCCAAGCGTTCGGCGATGCCCTGTTGCAACTCTGCCAGCACCTTCATCATTCCGACGAGAAATGATCCTGAACCGACCGCGCCATCGCACACACGCACCTTTTGCAATGCCGATTCGATGGCGCGCAATTCTCTTTCCTCACACAAGGAGAGGTTGGGGAGAGGATCGAACACGAATGGAATGAGTTTGTCCTTGCCGATGCGCGTGCGCGTGTGCAGGTATTCGACGAGCGACAGACGACACATATAGTCAATCTCTGCGCGCGGCGTGTAAAAAATTCCTGCACCGTGTCGCTCTTCTTGTTGCACCTGCGATTCGTACACCTTGCCCAGCATTTCAGGGTCCACCGCCACTTCGACTTCAAGCGCGGTGCTTTCGTCCACCGTGAAATTGTAACGTTCGAGAAACCCTGGCTCTTCGTTGTTGAATCGGTCAAAGAGGAAGGTGAAGAGTGTATCAGGGACGGTAAAGTTCAACCCGTCGAGTTCATTCGGCTCGAACAAGCCACCGTTGAGGTACGGCATTCGATTCAAAAACGCATCTTCGATGTCGCGCGGCAAACGCGCCGCCAAGACGCGCGCGCGGTCACGATTGAACGCGCCGAAAAAGAGTGGCACTAGCCAGCGCGCGTAAAAATTATCGTCGTGTTTCGATTCACGATACTTGTGCCACAGGTTGCGCAAAAAGCGCGAATCGGGCGTGCCATCAGCCCAGCGCAACCAATTTTTGCGTTGCACAAAGTAGAGGAACATTACACGATTGAGCAATTGTTCGGCAAAGGCGTGAATCTTTCTCGCATCGGCGTCCTCCACGCCTTGCCGCGCCAGTTCCGCTTTGAGACTATCGAGCACAGTGACATAGTTTTCGTAGAAACGTTTGGTCACGCGTTCGACATCGAACGCCGTCAAGTGTTTGTCCCAAATCGTTTTGGCATCCTGCTCATCCGACGCAAGTCGAATCTGCTCCAGCACCCACTCGTCGGTGTGATAGAGATGCCCTGGATCAATCGTCAGGATGCGGAGTTGCGTTTTGATTCCGACCACCGACGGCAGACCACTGACTGCCGACAATGCTTCGCGACCCTCAGCGGTCGGCATTCGGTAATCACGAATGCGTTTGGGGCTGACAAACGCGACGGAGGCATAATCGGTAAGCGCACAGATGAACAAATAATCGCCCTGCGGATAGCGACGATAGAACGGATCGAGGATGGTGCGCAAATCGGTCTTGCGCACGCGCTTGACCGCGCGCGGTACATTCAATTCGACGAGGAAAATTTGAAAGGGGAATTCACCGTCGTAACTTGCCAACAATTCGAGATTGCCGATCAACTCGCGGGCGCGTGGCGGAAAATCGGGAGGCAAATCAAATGGTGTGGGTTGCACGCGATAGTTCCAGGCGCGCAAAAACTCGATGATG
Organism: Anaerolineae bacterium; assembly: GCA_026417715.1. GTDB lineage: Bacteria > Chloroflexota > Anaerolineae > UBA4142 > UBA4142 > VGOB01. The sequence goes on from JAOACU010000145.1 coordinate 3,245, forward strand.
CTTTCACGCGAGCGAAAAGTAAACGCGCGGGCTTGAGGACTAGACATCCAGGACACCTCAGTGTGTTTGGTGATCTTTGGGCGACCCAATCAGCCCAGCCGCACCTGAAAAAACGAGGGCATTTAAAGTATATCATACTCCACACAATTCATCAATACGACGGGTTTGTGCAAAGTCGGTGTTGGCGACTGGAGAGACGCGTCGCCGACGCGTCTGTACTCGCCGCGACAACGACCCCAAGCCCGCCCTTCGGCAGGCTCAGGGCAGGCTCTTCGCGGGCTGAACGAGCCGCCGCAGGGCGGCTTTGGGTAGTTGTTGGAGCGAATTGATTCGCCTGTCAATAGACTTTGCACCAAACCTACTGACGCTATTTCTCCAGTACCTTTGCAAGCACGTCCTTTGAGTAGTAAAAAACAAGCCGAGTTTCATTGTGAAACTCGGCTTGCTACCTTTCAACGCGTCCAATCCATCATTCGCTCGTTTTCAAAATCGAATCGCAGTGGAATCAAATCGGTGACGTTCTTCAACACTTGGCGCGGATTCGAGCCATCGGCATTGACGACGAAAAATTCCCACTTGCCATTTCGATCCGACAAGAACAGAATTTGTTGGCTGTCGGGTGACCAGACCGGCGACACGTTGTTCACGATGACGCGAAAGAACGCGTACAAAATCGGATCGGGAGTGGTAAGGGCGCGCGCAGATTTGGTGTTCACATCCACCACATTCAATTCCCACCGATCGTGTGCCTGCTGTGCATAGACAACGCGCGTCCCATCGGGACTCCAATGCGCGGATTGAATCGGCGGCAGGAACAAGATGGGACGCGGAATATTTTCTCGCGTATCCCAGTACGATCCTGACGGCGCGAGAATGTACGATGGCGCGCCACCTTGAATGCTCGTCGAAAAGATGCCGGCGCCGGGTTCAACATAGGCGAGGGTTTGGCTGTCTGGATTCCAACTCGGCACATAGCACAGTCGCCCACACTGTGGTTCGGTGAGTTTGGCAGGCACCACTTCGTCCGTGCCGGGTTTGAGGTACGGCAACTCGACCACGCCTAGTTTCCACAACGTCTGACCGCTCGTGCCGGTTTTTTGCTGGGTGAACGCAATGAATCGTCCATCGGGACTCCAGCGCGGCGAGCGAATGTTCGGCGCGCCATAAATCAACTGCTCGTTCGTGCCATCGGCATTCACGATGTACAAACCAGGATACACTGCACCCCAACGCGCAAACGCGATTTGCTTGCCGTCTGGTGACCACGCAGGATCGAGTCCGGTGGTAATCGGTGTGAGGCGCGAACCATCGCCGTTCACCGTGTAGATGACACCACCCGTCGCTTGTTGAAAGACGATTTTGCCGGGAATCGTGTCTGTGGGGACGCGCGTGACTGCGAATGGCAATGTAGGTGTGGGTGTTGGTGTCGGTGTCGGATACAATGTCACCGTGTCACCGCGCACGGTCAAACGAAATGGCAATGCCACCGACGCATCGTTGGTGACGCGAATGAAATAGCGTCCGCCGGTGTTGAACGCGCCCGACCAATACAAATCGTGAACGATGTTGCCACTCGACGTGTCGCGATACGGCGTGCCGCGTCCGACGGGTAGTGTGGTTTGATCGCGCAACCATTCTTGCGCCTGGGTTGGCGTGTAAATGGCAAATTGAATCGCCGGCGATCCTTGCGCGTCCACGATGACATCCACTTTGGCACGCGTGGCTGTGCCGATTCGGCGCGGCGCGGGCGCAATCACTTCCGCCGCATAGTCAAAGTAAAACCACAACGAAGCATTCGGCGCGATGGTAGACCAATCGGTGGGCACCATTAGCGCGTCCAGCGGGCTACTGCCGCTCGGTGCCTGAGCCAGCGCGCTCGTCGCGAACAAGGCGATACTGAGTGCAATGCCAAAGAGTAACAACCATCCAAGCAAGGTGTGTTTCATTGGTATTTGTCTCCAACGAACGTCGCGGATCGTTCGCGGGTGAAAAATAATCCCAAATCGCTGTAATGTCAAAAAATGACGAAGGACGGAGGACGAAAGACGAAGGAATCAATGAGCCAATGAGCCAATGCACCAATGAGCCAAAGAGGAGATTTTCGATTTTCGATTTGCGAGTTGTGAGTTGCGAGTTGCGATTGGCGAGTTGCGAGTTGTGAGTTGTGATTGATGTGCAATCGGCAATCTAAAATCTGCAATCGAAAATCATCAATCATTCGTCCTTCGTCTTTCGTCCAAGATACTTGCCGATGCCCGGCTTGCCCACGAATCTACCCTCTTCAACAATCACATTGCCGCGCACAAGGACTGTGTGCACCCAGCCGCGCACGCGCATTCCTTCGTACGGCGTGTAATCGCAATTTTGATGTAACGCCTGTGCGGTAATCGTCACCTCACGCGTGGGATCGAAGAGAACAATGTCGGCATCGGCACCGGGCGCGAGCGTACCTTTGCGCTGGTACAAGCCATACAATTTCGCGGCGGCGGTACTCGTCACGTTGACGAATTGATTGAGCGAGAGTTTGCCCGCGTTCACGCCAAAGTGAAACATCAGCGGCACGCGCGTTTCGATGCCGGGCGCGCCACCGGGCATTCGATTGAACGCGGGCACATCGTCCGACCACGCGGGTTCGGGTGGATTCGTGACGATACCACTCGGCAGTTTGCGAAATTCCGGCGTGCGACGTTTGCCCAAACGTTGCGCCATCGTGAACGGACAATGATCGGTGACGACGAAATCCAAAATTCCCTCGCGCAAACCGTCCCACATTGCGCGCGTATCGGCTTCTGGACGCAAGGGCGGCGCCATCACATACTTGGCGGCTTGAGCGATGGGTTGATCGTACAGTGTATCGGTCAGCAACAGGTGTTGCGTGCACACTTCGCCCGTTGCGCGCACGCCGCGCGCGCGTGCCTTGCGAATCGCTTGCATTCCGCGCGCGGTACTCACGTGAACGATGTGCATCGGCACGTCCACGATTTCTGCGTACGTGAGCGCGCGCACGGTCGCATCGGCTTCGCCGGCGATGGGACGCGTGAACGGATGCCAGCGCGGTTCGGTGTGTCCTTGAGCAATGTGTTGCACCACCAACGTCACAATCACATCGTGGTCTTCGGCGTGTATGATGGGCAAACCGCCGTGTGTCTTCAAGGTTTGCAACGCGACGAGCATTTCGCGATCGTTCAAGCGAATGTTGTCGTACGCCATATAAATTTTGAAACTCGTGATACCTGCATCCAACATCGTTGGAATTTCCGCAAGCGCGGTATCGTCCGCGCGATTGAACGCGAGATGGAAACCGAAATCAATCACCGCATCGGCTGCTTCAGCCAGACGTGCCTCGAACGCGCGCAAGAACGATTCGCCCGGTTTCGCTTCAACGAAATCAATCACGGTGGTCGTACCACCACACGCGGCGGCAATCGTTCCCGTCAACCAATCGTCGCTCGAAACGATGCGGTTCGGTCCCTGCGGATACTGCAAATGCACATGCGGATCAATTCCGCCGGGAAACACCAACAACCCCGACGCATCCAGCACACGCTCGGCAGATACCGCTAAATTTTTACCGATGAGTTGAATCGTTTCGTTCGCGATAAAAATATCAGCCACATAGTCATCCGTCGCTGTGACCAGACGACCATTGCGAATGAGTATGTTTGACATCTTGTCCTCCCTACACAAACCGCCTCAACGAATAGGCAACGAATAACGAATCGCTCATGGGTAGAAAACGGTAAATGGCTTGTCCAGACCTCACAGGTCTCCGAGACCTGTGAGGTCTAGAAACCCCTTTCTACCCAAGAGCATAACGAATTACGCTGCCCATTCGTTTATCCGTTGTAGATTCGTTGACGCGAATTTCCCAAATGGTTCACAGGTGGCTACGTCTGTCCTCACGCCACTGCCACGACAACCAAATCCGCTGATTGCTCTACATCGAACGGCGCGCCTTGCAAATTGCCGTAGAACGTCATCTCACGAAAACCAGCACGACGCAACAGCATTTCGATTTCGCTGTGCCGATACGGACGTTGCGGCGTACTCTGCACCTCCACCGACCACGCGCCGTTTTCGTGCTTGGTGAAGAGTGCGATGTTGAACGTGATGCGTGAGGCGTGACTTGTGGTTGTCTGTACCTCTGTTCCTTGCTCTTCGCTGTAA